>JAAUQQ010000323.1 GCA_012032745.1 Synechococcales cyanobacterium RM1_1_8 | reverse complement strand
TAAAAGGGAATGTCGTCGTAGTCGGGCTGGGGGCTCGCCGCCGCAGGCTGGGAACGGGGGGCGGCGGCCCTGGCAGGCGGGGCACTGGCGGATCTAGTGGCTGGGTTACTGGCTGGGTTACTGGCTGGAGAATTACTAGCTGGCCCGGCGGCGGCGGCATCCATGGCCAGCAGTTCACCGTTGAGGTCATGGATCTTGCTGATATTCAGCTCCACCAGCTTTTCCTTGAAGCCTTCGGGGCGCTCGATCGTATTCATGCGCAGGCGGCCTTCAAAAACAAAGCGCTGGCCCGGCTGGCAGCGATCCTGCACTTCCTGGGCCAGGTTGCCCCAACCGACGACCTTGAGGGTGCCCGCCGGATCTTCCGGGCGCAGGCCGGGATATTGGACGAGGGCTTCGGCGATCGCCGTTTGGTCGGGGGTGTAGCGGGTTTGGGGCGGCTGAACCACTTCAGCCATCAAAATACATTGGTTCATAAGTCTGCAAGCCAACGACAGCGTCTAATACGAATGATCTTATCGCAAGGAACTGCCAAGGGAAACGCTCCTGGACCAGAGCGCCGATCCCACTCGGCTCCGCCCGCTAATCAGCCCGACCCATGCCGTGGCTCTGGTCCACAAAGGCCTGGATGCTGCTGCGATACTGCTGGAGGCTGCGGTCTACCCAGTCGCGATCGCTACCATCCGCATAGATATGCACCAGGGGCTCCCCGGCATCCGGAAGAATCAGCACCCAGCGATCGTGGGGATAATCGACGATTTTGACCCCATCGATCAGCTCAACTTGATCCGGCGGAGTCACCTCAATCAAATGGCGCATCAACTGGCCCTTGGCGTTCCAGGGGCAGCGCAGGGAATAGGAGCGGTGGAACACCGTCGGCAGCTCCGTGCGAATCTGGCCCAGATTGCGCTCCTGGATCGTCAACATTTCGATCAGTTTCGCAATGGAAAACATCGAATCGAAGCCAGGGTGAAGCTGGGGAAAAATAAAGCCCATGTCGCCGCTGCCACCCAGCACCACATTGGGGTGGCTGTGGCAGGCTTCCATCAGGGCCGTGGGATTGGCCCGCGTGCGAATGACTTGGCCATCGTGGCGGCGGGCGATCTGCTCGATCGCGCTCGAAGCATTGACCGGCACCACCACCGTACTGCGGGGTCGCGCCGTCAAAATCGTATGGACCATCAGGGCTGTGAGCTGCTCGCCGCGAATCGACACCCCCGATTCATCCACCAAAATCAACTGCTCCCCATTGGCCGACACCTGCACCCCAAAATTGGCCCGCAGGGCTTCCACCACATGGCCCAACTGGGTCAGCAGGGCTTCACGCTCAATCTCCGAGAGCACGGTTTGGCGCAGGCTGGCATTGAGCACGACCGCATCGCCCCCAAACTTGCTCAACAGCAGGGGCAGCACCGCCCCCGACACAGAGTAGGCATAGTCAATCACCACCTTGGCGCGGCTGTTGCGGATGGCATTGGTGTTGAGGTTGTCCTCAAAGGAGGTGCTATAGGTTTCTAGGCCCTGGCTGGGGTAGAGAATGTCGCCGATCTCATGGATCTGCACCCGGCGCAGATCTTCTTTGAAAAAGGCCCCCTCAATTTTCTTTTCCTGAATTTTGGGCAGGTTAATGCCGTTGCTGTCAAAAAATTCAATCAGGAGGTGGTCGGGGCGATCGGGGTGGATGCGCACATGGATGCCCGCCTCCACCTCCAAGCGCGAGACAAAGGTGCGGGAAATGGGAATCGCCGTAGCGGCCAAGTCTTGGATATTGATGCCCACGGACATCAGACCCGAGATCAACGCCCGCAGCACCATGCGCGACACACTGCGCTGGTCCCGCGACACCGCCACCTGGGACGCAGGCGGCAGCGTCGAACCAAAGGCCGCCCCCAGCTTGACTGCGAACTCCGGCGTGATGTCCACATTGGCCAAGCCCGAAACGCCGCGCTGGCTAAACAGATTGCGAAAGGCAGTCTGGCCCCAAATTAAATTGATATTCAGCGTCGCTCCCGATTCCACCTGCTTGCCCGGCCAAATGCGCACATTGGGGCTGATCTGGGCTTCTTCCCCTACGGTGGACAGGGCTCCCACCACGGCCCCCTCCAGCACCTGGGCGCGCCGTTCAATGTGGGCTCCCCGCGCAACGATGCAGGCTTCCAGGCTGGCCTCTTCCCCCACCCGCACCCCATTCCAAATCACGGGCCGAGAGAGCTGGGCATGGGCTCCAATCGTCACATTGTCGCCAATCACACTGTGGGCCGAAATCGTTGCCCTCGGCCCGATGCGGCAGTTGTCGCCGATCAGCACGGGGGCCTCAATGCGGGCGGTTTCATCGATGTAGGTGTCTTGGCCCACCCAGATGCCGGAGCTGAGCTCACGGTAGCCCGCTTCGATGTTAATGCCCTTGGCCAGGCAGTCATATTGGGCTTGGCGGTAGGATTCCAGATGGCCGATGTCACACCAATAGCCCTCCGCCACATAGCCATAGAGAGGCTCCCCCTCAGCCAGCAAGCGCGGAAACAGATCCGTGGAAAAATCGCTGGCCTCGCCCTCGGGCAGATAGCGCAGCACCTCCGGCTCCAGAATATAAACCCCAGTGTTGGCCGTATCGGAAAACACCTCACTGCTAGAGGGCTTTTCCATGAACCGGCAGATGCGCTGCTCCCCATCGGTGAGCACCATGCCAAACTCGCTGGGATTGGCAACGCGGGTGAGAATCAGCGTGGCCTGGGCCTGCTTTTCCCGGTGGAAGGCAATGGCTTCGGTCAAGTTGAAATCTGTCAAGCTATCGCCGCTAATCACCAAGAAGGTCTCCGTCAGCAGCTCGGCGCAGTTTTTGACACAGCCCGAGGTGCCCAGGGGCTGCTCATTCTCGACTTCATAGGTCATTTGCACGCCAAAATCCTGGCCGCTTTGGAAATAATCCTGGAGGACTCCCGGCAGGAAGTGCAGCGTGGTGATGATTTCTGTGATGTTGTGGCGCTTGAGCAGATTGATGATGTGGTGGGCGATGGGCCGGTTCAAGATCGGCACCATGGGCTTGGGCAAGTCGTAGGTGAGCGGGCGCAATCGGGTGCCTGAACCACCAGCCATCAAAACTGCACGCATACCGAGGGAACCTGAAGCGAGGGGGCAAGCGACCAGGATCACCCCGCAGGGGAATGATCACTATGGCTAGCCTAGCGTAGGAACTTGGGGCCGTTGGGCTCGGGCTAAAGATGTCACGGAGCTGTCACATGGGGCGGTAAAACGGTACAAATCGCAAAGCTTTGAAAATGATGCCGTGGAAAACTGTAGATAGCTTTAGATTTTGCTTAAGTTTGGGCAGGGGGATGGTCGCGGGGGGCTAGGGCTATAATTCTTCCAGGGCCTTGGTTAGGCCGTGGCACTGGTTAAGCCATGACACTGGTTACGCAGCCATCCATCAAAGACATCACAGCAACCTAACAGCAGGAGCGATCATGGGATACGTTATCTTTTTAGTGGGATTCGGGGTCTACCTCTGGGGGGCCAGCAAGTTTTGGCGTGGCTTTCGGCGGACCAATTTCACCTCCAACCGCTTGGTGTTGACGGCGATGTGGCCCGCTCTGGTGATCGCCAATCGCTCCTATCGTCAGAATTTTCAAAAAGCCTTAAAGGGCTGAGCCACCATGACTGCAACTGCCTGGAATCTGCCCGATGGATTTAGCGAGGGCGATCGCCTACCGGAGCAGATCTCGGCTGTGGCCCAGCGC
Organism: Synechococcales cyanobacterium RM1_1_8; assembly: GCA_012032745.1. Taxonomy (GTDB): domain Bacteria; phylum Cyanobacteriota; class Cyanobacteriia; order PCC-9006; family JAAUQQ01; genus JAAUQQ01. Next base: position 1,781 of record JAAUQQ010000323.1, on the reverse strand, counting down.
TTTAATCGAGAATATGAGGGTAAGTCGTTTGATTTGCCCGAAGAAGTAGAAGCCATGCCCGTTTTCCAGGATTGGGCGGCGGGGACGCTCCAGGCCAAGATTGCCTCGCCTTTTTGGGAGATCGCCCAACCAAAGAAAAACCAGCATTGCCTGGACCTCGGCTGTGGCCTTAGTTTTTTGGTCTACCCCTGGCGGGACTGGCAGGCCCTATTCCATGGCCAGGATATTAGCAGCGTCGCCTGCGATGCTCTCAAGGCCCGAGGCCCTCAGCTCAACTCCAAGCTGTTTAAGGGTATCAAAAAAGGCCCAGCCCACCTGCTGGATTACGACGATCTGAAGTTTGATCTGGTGTTGGCTACGGGGGTGAGCTGCTACTATTCCCTGGCCTATTGGAGGTCGGTGATCACGGCGGTCAAGGGCGTGCTCAAGCCTGATGGGCTGTTTGTGTTTGATGTCTTGGATCCCGATGCGCCCTTGGCGGATAATTGGTCGATCTTGGAAACCTATATGGGGGTTGAGGTGACGGACTACGCCCTGGCGGATTGGCAGGCCTTGGTTCGGGAGACGGGGGGCAAGGTGGTCAAGCAAACCAGTAATGATCTGTTCCGCCTGTTGAAGGTGAAGTTTTAGGGGATGTCTGGGACAAACGATGTCCCTGAACTAGCGCCGCGATCGCCCACCCGTCTCTGGCTGATCGGCGGCACGCGGGAGAGTGTGGAGCTGGCGGAGGCACTCCGAGGGCAGCGGCTTCCGTTTTGGGTGACCGTGACCACGGCCTCGGCCCGGCAGATGTATGGCCCAGGCATCACCGTGCAGGTTGGCCCATTGGCCAGCGCGGAGATGCAGGCTTGGATCTGGCAGGCTGGGATCGCGGCCATTGTCGATGCGAGCCATCCCTTTGCGGTGGAAGTGTCGCGTGGGGCGATCGCCGCTGCGGCCCGCTGCCAGTTGCCCTATCTGCGCTTCGAGCGGGCCAGGGGCTCGTCGGGTGCAATGGCCCCGGCGGGTGATGGCGATCGCGGGGTGCAGTCCGTCCCCAACCTCGCCGCCCTGCTGATGCCAGAGCGCCTGGTCGGCCAACGGACGCTATTGATCCTGGGCTATCGAATGCTCCATTACTTTCAGCCCTGGCAGGCCCAGACGAGGCTGTTTGCCCGGATTCTGCCTTCGGTGGTGGCGTTGGAGGCGGCCCTGGGTGCGGGGTTTGGCAGCGATCGCTGATCGCCCTGCGCCCGCCCGTGAGCGTTGAGCTAGAAGCTGCGCTGTGGAAACAGTGGGGGATTACCCAGGCGATCGCCAAGGCCTCTGGTCCCAACGGCGGCGAGGATGTGAAGCGCCAAGTGGCCCAGACCCTGGGCGTGCCCCTCTGGCTGATCGACCGGCCTGGGCTGGATTATCCCGAGCAGACCGATGGGATCGCGCGGGTGCTGGCCTTTGCCCGAGAGCATTTGGCGATCGCCCGCCCTACAGACCAATCCAGGTCCAAAAATCCTGGCGCGTGATCAGTTCTGTGATCAACAGCGCTGCAAAGCCAATCATCGCAAAGCGGCCATTGAAGCGCTCAGCATAGGCGTTCCAGCCAAAGGACGGGGCATCGGCTGCGGCTGAATCTGAGCTATCTGGTTTCGAGTTATTTGGGGAGCTATCTGGGGCGTTATCTGGCATCAAATCATCTGGCATGGCGATCGGGGAAATGGGAGTCCGAATGGATCAGGGCATGGGTTCAGGGCTAGGCAACCCCCTAGTACGGCAGGGCGGACGTTCTGAGGCTAGCTGGAGCA
>JAAUQQ010000322.1 GCA_012032745.1 Synechococcales cyanobacterium RM1_1_8 | reverse complement strand
GGTCCTTTTTAAGCGCAGCCTGGGCTTTGAGCGCATTTGAACCAGCTTTACCGCCGAGGCTGAGGTCGCTGTTCGAACAGCGCCTCAGCCCTGAGGCTTTCCTGGGTCAGTGGGAGGCCAAGGTGGTTCAGGCCGTCACCCAGAGACTTCAGCCATCGGCCTAGGCCGGGACTCCAAAGCCGCCGCCAGCAGCCCCCGAAACAGCGGATGGGGGCGATTGGGGCGCGAAAGAAACTCGGGGTGAAACTGGCAGGCAATGAAAAACGGATGGGGGCAATATTCCACCATCTCCACCAGGCGGCCATCGGGGGAGGTGCCGCTGATCAGGTAGTCCGTCTCCAAAAACAGCGTGCGGTAAGCATTGTTAAATTCATAGCGATGGCGGTGACGCTCATAGATCACCTCATCCTGGTAGAGCTTGGCCGCCAGACTACCGGGAGCCACCCGGCAGGGATAGAGTCCCAGGCGCATGGTGCCGCCCCGATCTACAACATCCTGCTGTTCTGGCAGCAGGTGAATGACGGGATGCTCGGTCAATTCCTCAAATTCCGCGCTGTTGGCCCCTGTGAGCTGGGCGACGTTCCTGGCCCAGTCGATCACCGCACATTGCATCCCCAAGCAGAGACCCAGGAAGGGAATTTTTTGCTCGCGGGCATATTGAATGGCCTTGACCTTGCCGCCAATGCCTCGGGTGCCAAAGCCGCCGGGCACCACCACCGCCGCCACATCGCTCAAGAAGGCCTCCGCGCCCTTGGCTTCCACATCTTCGGCGTTGACCCAGCGAATCTCAATGCCGCAATGCTGGTCGGCGGCGGCATGGCCCAGGGATTCGACGACGGAGAGGTAGGCATCGTTGAGCTGGACATATTTGCCCACCAGGGCAATCTTGAGCGTGGGGCCGGGCTCCTTGATGCGGCGCACCCACTCGGTCCAACTGGCCAGATCCGGCTCGCGCTGTTCAAGCTGGAGCAGATCCAAAACCTGGTGGGCGAGGCCCTCCTGTTCCACAATCAGCGGGACTTCGTAGATGGTGCTGGCATCCTGGGCGGTGATCACGGCCTGTTCGGGGACATCGCAGAAGTTGGAGACTTTTTCTTTGATGCCGGGCTGGAGGGGGCGATCGCAGCGACAGACCAAAATATCGGGCTGAATGCCAATCGATCGCAGCTCTTTGACCGAATGTTGGGTCGGCTTGGTTTTCATTTCCCTCGCTGCTGGAATCCAGGGCAGCAGCGTCACATGCATAAACAGCGCTTCGGTGCGGCCCACGTCTTTGCGAAACTGGCGAATCGCCTCCAGAAACGGCAGGGACTCGATATCGCCCACGGTGCCGCCGATCTCCACCAGCACCACATCGGGGGTGGTGTCCCGCGCGACCCGGTGGATACGCTCCTTAATTTCCGTGGTGATGTGGGGGATGACCTGGACCGTGCCCCCTTCGTAGTCCCCCCGGCGCTCCTTGTTGATCACGGCTTGGTAGATCGAGCCGGTGGTGACGCTGTTGAGCCGAGACATGGAGGTGTCGGTGAAGCGCTCATAGTGGCCCAGGTCCAGGTCTGTCTCGGCCCCATCTTCGGTGACAAACACCTCGCCGTGCTGGAACGGGCTCATGGTGCCCGGATCGACGTTGATGTAGGGATCCAGCTTCAAAATCGAAACGGAATAGTTGCGGGACTTCAGCAGACGACCGAGGCTCGCCGCTACGATGCCCTTGCCGATACTGGAGACCACACCACCGGTTACAAAGATAAATTTGGTCATTGCTCGCGCTCCTGGATTTGGGTGGGTCTCAACCTTGGGTAAAACTTGACGATGGATGAAACTGGATGACAAGAACGGGCACAAGGGGGCAACGCTGCGGGCCTGTTGTATTACAAACTTGTGTATCACGAACTTGTGTATCACAAACTTGTATCGCAAACGCCTCACTCACGCCGATCCGAACTGCCTACAAGGGCTGGGCAATGCCCTGCCGGTGGCCCATTCAGAAGCTTTGAGGGCTATCGAACCCAGCGCAATACCGTGATCTTGCGGCCCCTACCAGGGGATAGGATAGCATCATCGTTCTGGGTGCTTTGCATTTCTGAACAGGCATTTCTGGGCAGACATTGCTGGGCCATGCCCTAGTTGACCTTTGTTTTTTGCAATTGCTTTGGCGAATTTGTGCGTTCTAAATTGGTGCGTTCTGGCTTCGGTTTTAGGGGCCTGGCCGCTGGGGGCCAAGCTGGCGATCGCCGCTGGCTGGCTGGCCCTGGTGGGTGGCCTGGCCTGGAGCCTGGATCGGCGGCCCGATCGCCGGGTGGAACTCACCCGCAAGGTGGTCCACATCGGCACGGGCAATGTGATTTTGCTGGCCTGGCTGTTGGCGATCCCCGCCTGGGTGGGCATGGCTGCGAGCCTGTTGTTTGGGGCGATCGCCCTGTTGTCCTACCTCCTGCCCCTGCTGCCGGGAATCAACAGCGTCGGTCGCCGCAGCTTTGGCACCTTTTTCTATGCCCTCAGCATTGGGCTGCTGGTGGCTTGGTTTTGGCCCCGTTCCCAGCCCCAGTTCGCAGCCTTGGGGATTTTGATCATGACCTGGGGGGATGGCCTGGCCGGACTGGTGGGACGGGCCTGGGGTCGCCATGGCTATCGCCTGGCGGGCATGGAGAAGAGCTGGGAGGGGAGCGCCACCATGGCGGTGGTGAGCGGGGCGATCGCCGCCCTACTCTTGTTCGCCACGGGCATGGTCACGGGCTGGGCTGGCTTGGGGCTTGCCCTGGCGATCGGCCTGGGCTCGGCCCTGCTCGAAGCCTTCTCTCCTTTGGGGATTGACAATCTGACCGTGCCCCTGGGCAGTGCTGCCCTGGCCTGGTTTGCCCTGGGCTACCGATTTTGAGCGAGTTTTGGGCGGTTATGGCCTCGGCCTTTCCGCCTGGGGCGCTGGCCCGGCCCAGTTGAGCAGCGGGTAAATCCGTAATTCTCCCAGGGCATTGCTGACCACAATATCGAAATCGAAGATCAAGGGGTCATCGGGGAGGGTGATGCTGGTATCAAACTGGCCTGTATTGTCCACTGGAATTTCGATCCCAGCCACTGAAACGTGATTGAGGGGATCGATTTGGCCCCGAATGTAGAGCTGTTGACCGCTGAGTTCGACGGTGCTGCGCTGGAGCAAGAGCTGACGATCCAGCCGCTGGGGCGGGGAGGGAAATTCCCCTGGCCGCAGCCGTGAGCCAAAATTCGCTTCGAGGAATACCCTGCGGCCCCGGTTAGAGGCGGTGACCAGCCCCGATGCCGTCGCCACCACCATGCGGCCATCGTCGCTGAGGCTGACGCCGTACTCCGTCCCCCGCACGGCGGCCACCCCCGCTGGGCTGCGAATCTCCAGGCGACTTTGGGCATGGGTAAACTTGCGGACATTCAGGCGCACCTGGCCCTGGCTTAGATCTAGGGTGGTGAGGCGAGCGCCGCTGCGCAGCCGGGCCAGTCTGCTAATGGTAAATGCGGTGTTTTCCGCGACATTGATGCGGCCAATGCCATCGTCAAGTTCGAGGATTGCAGAAGCGGCAGCTCCGGTTTGTAAGGCATCACCGGCTTGGAAGAGGCGATCGCCCACCGCCGCAGCTCGGAAGGAGCCCTGTCTCAAAACCACTCGACCATCCGCACGCATGACCTCCAGCCAGCCAGCGGCAAGGGCCTGGGCCTGGGCTGGGGATTGGGTCCGGGGAGCCAGCAACAAGGTGGACAACGATGCCCCAAATCCAAGTAACAGCTCACGACGTCCCCAGAGCCGAGCTGAGTTGCTCGGGGGCAACTGGCCCTGGCTTGCGGACGATCTGGAGGCTTGGGCCGCTGACAATCTCACCACGTTAGTTCTGGATCTCCTGAATCAATTTGTCTGTTGCATTACCTATCCTAGGTTTTCTTGCTTCGAGCGGTGGGCAATTGAGTCGCAAATTAGATTGGTTCTGGGACATCGGAGTCATCATCTGGTGGCTCGGATTCGGTGAGGGGGCTTAGCACTGGGGTCGGCATTCCAGCTTAGCAATGGTAGTCAGGGGTCGCCGCCGGGGCCAAGCGAATGGGCTTGCGGTGGAGGTGGGATTCGAGGCAGGAGCGCAGCCATAGGGGGCAGCCGCTCAGCTTTGAGCCCTTGAGCAGGAGCTTCCAAGGGGCGGTGGCGGTGCGGTACAGAGGCAGTTGGCGATGGGCGATCGCCTGGCGGCGGATGTGCTCCAGCCCAGAGCTGTGGGCACAGAGATTCCACTTGCGGATTAAATAGGCGCAGGTTTCCTGGAGGGCGCGATCGCCCCAGCGAAAACAATAGAGCGGTAGGTCCATCGGCTCAAAACTGGGATCGAGCTGGGGATTCAAAAAGGTCGCCTGGGCTGCGGGCTCCATCACCAGACGCCGGGCCTGCTGCTGGAGCTGAAGATTCAAATCTAGTTCCCCCAGGGGCTCATCCAACAGTGGATCGAACTGAATGTCCTCCAGCAGGGTTGCCCGCATCAGAAAGCAGTGGGATTCGATGCCACGGACCACCATGCACCGTGGCTCTGCACCAGACTCGGGCCAGCAATAGCGGCGCTGGGACTGCTGTAGGCAACAGCGGCCATCCTCCAGGGTGGTTTGCTTGAGGCGCAGACCGGCGCTGTGGAGCTGATGCATCTGGCCCGAGCCATTGTCTTCTAGGAGCAGCGGCACCACGACATCGGCCTGCTCCTGTTCCGCCGTGGCCACGAGCTGTTCAAGCCAGCCCGGCTCAACCCGCACATCATTGTCCAGAAAAACCACGTAGTCCACCTCGGGTACATGGCCAAGCCGTAGTTGCGGGCTTCATTGCCGCGCAGGTGGCGGCCCAGGCGGATCAGTTTGAGGTTGAGGTGGCGCTTGGCCATGCGCTGGAGATAGTGGTTGATCGAGTCGGGGCTGTTGCCATCGACATAGATCAAGTGGAAGGGATAGCGGGTTGCTGCCATGAGCTGGGACAGGCAGGCCATGGTGGGGCTGTAGCGCTCCCGTTGAACGAGAACAATTGCAACGCTGGGAAGGCTCATATCCAGATACCGAGTGAAGAGACCAAGTGCAGAGCACGGTAGGCCTCACCCTGACTCAAGGGCTAACTCAAGGGCTGGGGACGGTGCGGGGTGTTACGGAACTAGGTGTTATGGAGCTAGGTGTTATGGAACTAGGTGTTATGGAACTAGGCTCGTAAATCATCCATTGATGTAGTTAGTATCACTGAGTACCCCAGGGGGATGTCGAGATTTGGGGGCGCTTCTTTGTTGGCCCTTTGCACAGCGGCCTGGAAGCTCAGGCTGCGATGAGTGTTTTTTCGTGGGTGTTTTTTCGTGAGGTTTTTTCGTGAGGGGGGGCGTCAACTTTTTGTCTGGCTTGTGTTGCTGTGGGGGGGGGCGTGAACGGCTGCTGGCTGTCGAGCTAGCTGCCCTGGCCGCTGCTGGGATAGGCGATCGGCTCCGATGGCATAATAAGCAGTGTCAAGGCGGAGCTGCGAAGCCGCTTTTACCCCGCCCTC
>JAAUQQ010000321.1 GCA_012032745.1 Synechococcales cyanobacterium RM1_1_8 | reverse complement strand
ATGATTTGCCTCGCTCCGCTGCGCAACAGCTCGCTGAGCGCATCATTGAAGCTCACTGAACTCGCTGGTGTTTTGAACTCAACTAGATTATCTTGACTCATGGTGTATTCCGGCTCTGGTGTTTTTTTACTTTCCAGAAGGGTACGCCTTTTTTTTGCTCCTAAGCCGTACACCAGAAATAGTTATAACTCACTTTTGTTGTTCAATAGGTAACTGGCGAATGTCAGCGCGGATGCTTTCATAGGTGCTGACGGATTGTTTGAAGAAGAGGGTGGCGAACTGAGGTTGTTTCTGAGCATTGAAAGCAGAAGCAATATTGCTTAAAGAGATTCCTTCACCTTCCAGATTTCCTATTTCTCGTGTGATTGTGAGTGCTTTTCGGTAATAACTTAAAGCTTTTTTATACTGGCCTAGATTATCGTAGGTATTACCAATATTATTCAGGGAAGCGCTTTCACCTGAGCGGTTTCCAATTTCTCGATCAATCGTGAGAGATTTTTGGTAGTAACCCAAGGCTTTCTCGTACTGGCCTAAACTGCTGTAAACACCGCCAAAATTATTAAGAACTATTGCTTCTCCCCGACGCTCTCCTAATTCTTTTCTGATAGTAAGAGACTGCTGATAGTAGCTCAAAGCTTTAGCATATTGAGCCCGATCTTCATATATCGCACCGATATTATTAAGAGACACTCCCGTTCCTGGACGATCACCTACTTCTCTACGAATCGTAAGGGACTGCTGAAAATAAGCTAGAGCTTTCTCGTTTTGGCCAAGACTATAGTACACAGAACCGATGTTATTGAGAGAACCACCTTCTTCTAGGCGTTCTCCCAATTCTTTCCTGATCAGGAGAGCCTTCTGGTAGTAGTTTAAAGCTTTGGAGTATTGACCTGTAGCGTGGTAGATGGCACCAATATTATTCAGGGAAGCACCTTCATTTTGGCGATTTCCTAACTCTTGATCAATCGCGAGAGATTGTTGATAATGATTCAGAGATTTAGCATGTTGACCTCATCTGTAATAGAGTATTCCGATGCTATTGAGAGAAGAGCTTTCGCCCTGTCGATTGCCTAAACTGTTGAAAATTTTGAGAGATGTTTGATGATATTCTAAAGCCTTATTGTATTTCCCTAAACTCTGATAAATGCTGCCAATACGGTTGAGAGCAAGCCCTTCAGCTTTTTTGTCTCCTAACTCCTGCCTGATCGTGAGGGACTGCTTAAAGTAATCTAATGCTGTGTCGTATTGACCTAGGCTGTCGTAAAGTGTGCCGATGTTTTGGAGAGCAATTCCTTCACTTTTTCGCTCTTTTAGCTTTTGAAAGAGTGCCAAAGCCTTCTCATATTTTCCTAAAGCGACTTCCCATTTCCCTTCTCGCTTGAGCTTGAGTCCCTCGTTGTTTAAGTTGAGAGCTTCGGTGCGCAACTCATCCTGGTTTGGCCCTTGTTCTAGAGCAAGGGGAGAGAGCGATGATTCTGCACCTACGGCTGGTCCCCACAATCCTAGCAACAGCGCCAAACCAATCCCAGATCGAAATTGCATCGCCACGGGCAGACCTAGAACGTTTTAACCACTCTATCTGTTCAGGCTGAGGCAAGCTATGCAATCTCCAGAAAATTTTAGAAAGCAATACAGCCACTTCATCTTCGCCATATCTTGTCAGAGCTGGGTTTTGCCGTTCTGGCACTCACCTCCCCGCTCACAAACTGCATAGCCCACTGACCCAGCAAATGATGTAACTCCAGCAAGGGGCAAACGGCAATGTAACGCCACCTCCCAGGTTCTGCCGCCTAACCCACTGAACAACCATCCAAAACCTCAGTTGTCGTAAAGGTCAGACCCCAGCGGAATCGTCCCCTTGCCATCCCCCATCACTTACCCACTCTACGCTCAGTCCCATGAAAAAATCTCAAATTGCCCTGCTCATCGTTGGTGTCCTCGTCACCGCTGGCGTCCCCTGCTTCATAGCCATGGAGCAGGCCAATCAAGCCCGCATCGAAATGGAACGCGCCCGCCAAGCCACTTTCCAAGCCCAAGAAGCCGCCGAAGCCCAACAGCAAGCGCTAGAAGAAGAACAAGAAGCCATCCGGCAGCGTGCAGCAGAGCAAGAACGCGAGATAGAGGCCCGCCGTGCCGAAGAACAAGCCCGCCGCGACGAAGAAGCTCGCATTGCAGCAGCACAGCGCGCCGCAGAGCAAGAACGCCTCGCCGCTCAGCAACGAGAGCAGCAGCAGATGGCTGCACGAACCGCTGAAGCCTGGGAACAATTTGCAGAAGTGATGGTCAACGCAGAGGGGTATGCCGAGGATCCAGAGGCAGACCCGATGGTAATGCTGAAATATGTGGTGAACTCTCTAGAGCCCATTTCCCTACGGCAAGTTGATCCTAAAGTTGCCACATTGGTTGGCGATGTTCGTGACGCGAGTAACCAAATGTATGCGCTCATCACAGATTTTCAAGAACGCCAGGAACAGCTCGGCTCAAAGGCTTGGGATGATGGGATGTCTGGCTGTGAAATAGTGAACTCTGCTCGAAAGGAAAATAGCCTTCTGGGATGCGCCATAGGTGTAGTCTTTGGCAGTGGTATTTCATACGCAGCTGGCAGCGAGGAGCTAGAGCAGCTTCGAGTTGAATATGCCTCTAGAATTGAAAATCTGGCGGCAAGTCTTGAAGCTTATGATGCTGAACTAGAAACCATGCCAAGCTACTTAAAGGAAACTTATGGCCTTGATGTAATGGAAATCTAGAGTTTTAATCGGTTTAAGGTAGTGGGTGGCATCTCACAAGCACTGGCAAAATGCTCCATTGGGTGATGGCTCGATGGAGCATTTTGCGCTCTGGGCAGGTAGCTCACCCGCCGAAAATTAGAGACCATTGCCGATGAGGATGAACGGAGCCCGGGTAACAGCGTAAGGCGGGACAGTTAGCGAGTGCGATTCTGGTATAAACAGTGACTTGTTTTGAGAGATTTAAAGAAAAGCCCCTAGCCTAAGGCCAGGGACGGGTATGGTTTCGATTATCTACAACCGGAAACCATATGGTCCTCACTATACGAGAACGGAGTCGTCGAATCGCCCCCCAGCTTGAGCGGATAGGAGCGAAACTCCGGGAGATCGCGAGCGAAACGGGCATCTCCAAAAGTGCGGCGCATCGTCATCAACAAGCGATAGCTCGTCGAAACTGCTATCCCGAGTCATCTTGGTGGGAAACGGAGGTGGGAAGTGCCTGGCTCAAACGACTGGTGCTGGGTATTGTGTACTACTTTGGGCTCAAGCAAGGTGTGGGAAGCCAAGCCCTGAGCGAGTTCCTCCAGGGGATGCATCTAGAGCAGCATGTGGGATGCTCCCCGAGTTGCCTCAACGGATTGAAGCAGTCGATGCGGGATGGGATCTGTGCCTACGAGGCGGCTCAAAAGGAAGCCTGCGTGCTGCCCCCTGGCTCAGGGCTCTGCGTTGGCGGAGACGAGACCTTTTTCGGGCTGCCGATTTTGGTGATGATGGAATTATCGAGCGGCTACCTGCTCACGGAGGTGGAACAACCCAATCGACGCTACGAGACCTGGAAAGCTGCGATAGAAGGTTGGTGGAGCCACAGCGGCTGGAAGTGCCGCTATATGGTGAGTGACGCCGCCAAAGCGCTGGTTAAGCTCGCCACCGATGGCCTGGCAAGTGTGAGTGTCGCGGACCTGTTCCACCAACTTCGAGCCCTGGGCAACCCCATCGGTCGCGCTATCGGTCGGTGCAAAAGCAAGCTCCACAAAGAGCGCGAGGTCTTGCAAGCCAAGCTTGAAAAGACTCCCGATGAGGCCCAGAAAGCTCAACTCACTCAGAGCCTCGGGTCACTGGAGCAGAAGCTTGAAGCGCTAGAGACTGACCAGCAGACCTATCACCAGGCGCTGCAATCGCTCAGTCTACGGATTCATCCCTTTGAACTTGAAACCCAGCAATGGCAAATGGCCAGTGAACTCCCCGGCGCTCTCGCCCCCGATTTAGAGAAGCTCTCTATCCTGGCCCAAACCTATGGCACCCAGAAAGCCTTACCCGCCATTGCCACCTTCACACAGCAGATTCCAGACCTCGCCATCGGCTTGAGTGCCTGGTGGCAATGGGTCCACGAAGCCTTGAATGCTCAAACCCAACAGTCTGAGGTGAAAGCTTGGGTTCTCCATTCCCTGCTCCCCTGGGCCTATTGGCATCAACAAGCTGATAAAACCAGACACCCCAAACTCAAAGCTGCCTATCGCAAAGCCACTGACCAAGCCCAAGCCAAGCTACTCGCCGCAGCAATACCTCCACAGATTGACGCTCTACAGGGCCAGAAATGGCTCGTTTGGGCTCAGGATATGGCGTCCAAGTACCAGCGCACTTCCTCTGCGGTTGAGGGCCGCAATGGCTATCTCTCACGCCTACACCACGGCTCCAGGGGCTTCTCCCCTCAATCACTCCAAGTTCTCACCATCATCCACAACTTTGACCTCAAGCGCGCCGATGGCACCACTGCCGCTCAGCGATTGTTTGGACAGCCTTTTCCTGACCTCTTTGAATGGGTGCTTGAACAATCCTCTGAGCTTCCACTCCCTCGACAGTCTCATAAATCACAACATACAAAAGCACGGCTAGGCATGGTTTTCCCGGCTTAAGTTACTACCCCGGAGCCCAGTAGTAGGGATGATTGAGCTGGCCGCTACTCACTAAAGCTTGTCTGGAATTGCCGCCCACAACTTCAATGCCTGCCCGGTCCAGACCCACGACACTGTAGTCGTTGCGAATCAACGCTTGCTGAGCCAATTGCAGGGGCCTTGGCTTTTGGTGTGGCCCCTGGCGGAGGGCGGCGTAGAAGGCGTCCATGAGGGATTGCGTGCCGCCGTCGCTGACTTGCCAGAGGGAGGCGATCGCTGCATCAGCCCCGGCCTGTTGCATTAAGTAGCCAAATCCTAAAATCTCCTCACCACTGCCCAGTTCATCCCCCACGGCGGTTTCGCAGGCGCTGAGCACAATCAAATCGACTTTGGGAATGTTCCAGCGTTTGAGGGCGTTGAGGTTGGCGCGGCTGCCGTCGCCGAAGAGGATGAAGGAATCTTCGGGGGTGCCGCTGGCGAAGGTGGCGTGGGTAGCGAGGTGAACGATGTTGTAGTCGTTCATTTCGTAGACGATATCGGCGTTGAAGTTGTCGTTGAAGCGGGTTTCGGTTTTGGGGTTGAGCTTGGCGAGGTTTTCGACTTCGCGACCGGCGAAGGCCAGGCCAGGGAAGGAGAGGGTGCGATCGCCTACATCCACTTGGTGCTGCCCTTCGCTGAAGGCCGCTGCGAGGATGTTGATGTCACCGGAGGCCGGGGCGTTGTTGAGGTCATCGATGCTAGCGGCGGTGATGTTGTTGATTTGCAGGCGTTCAGCCAGCCATTGATCGCCGTCGTGGAGTGCAGCCAGGGGAATGTAGCGCAGGGCTCCGTCGGGGGCGTAGAGCAGGGTTTGGCTTCCTGTGCTGTCTCCTTTGGCCTGGGCGAGGTCGTTTTCGATGGGTTTGATGAGCCAGGTGT
>JAAUQQ010000320.1 GCA_012032745.1 Synechococcales cyanobacterium RM1_1_8 | reverse complement strand
GGGGCGCGATCGCCCCCCCCCCCGAAAGAACCAGGGCCTAGAGCGACCTCGGGATCAGAGCCGGTCTTGCCAGTCTCTACGCGGGCCTTAGAGTTAGCCAAGATTTCATCCGGCAGGGCCACATAGCCCGTTTCGGCAATGAACTTGCTGTTGGCGGGATCGAGCATATAGTCAACGAAGGCCTTGACCTCAGGCTTCTCCTCATAGGCCTTTTGACTCACGTAGAAAAACAATGGCCGGGACATGGGGTTGTAGGACCCATCGGCAATGGTCTCACGGGAGGGAGAAACACAGTCACCCGCTTCGTTCTTGATTTGAACGGACTTGAGCTCTTCCTTGTTCTCTTCGTAATAGGCATAGCCAAAATAACCCAGCGCCCCTGGGTCAGACTCGACGCCCTGGACGATGACATTGTCATCTTCACTGGCGGTGAAGTCGCCCCGGCTAGCACCCTCCTCGCCGTTCACTTCATCGGTGAAATAATCAAAGGTGCCGGAATCGGTGCCAGGCCCATAGAGCACTAGCTCTTGATCTGGGAAGGACGGATCGACCTGGTTCCAGTTGCTGACTTTGCCTTCCGTCTCAGGAGCCCACATGGCCTTGAGCTGATCGGTGGACAGGCAAGTGGCCCAGTCGTTGTCGTTATTGACCACCACGGTCAAGCCATCGAAAGCAATCGGCACTTCGATAAATTCAATTCCTGCGGCCTTGCAAACCTCGATTTCCTCATCCTTAATCGGTCGGGAGCCATTGGAGAGATCGGTCTCGCCTGCACAGAATTTCTTAAAGCCGCCGCCTGTCCCTGAAGCTCCAACCGTGACATTGGTGCCCGCATTCGCCAACATAAATTCCTCAGCCATGGCTTCGGCGATGGGGAATACGGTGCTGGAGCCATCAATGTTGACGCTGCCGCCGCCGCTGGCCGCATCGCCAGCAGTCTCGCCAGTGCTAGCGCTGGTATCAGCGGTTCCTCCCTCTGGAGCCGTTGCTTCCCCACCACCACAGGCCACCAAGCCTATGGACAGCGCTGCGAAAAGGCTTAAAAACCGGACGCGCGCGGACACAGTTCTCAGTTGCATAGATCGTTCCAAGCTATTGTTACTAGCAAACCAACAGTCAGAGTAGTGGTTGATTGTAAAGATTGGGTTAACAACCCCCGCGAATTTACTCAAGCGTTCACGGGCGCGGTTGGGGATCTGCCTACGTTTACTGAATTTTGGTACCAGGACAGGATTGATGGTTGCAATTTCTAAAGCGGCAAAGTCTGGAGAGAAGGCAGGGCCGCTGGGATAGGGAAATGAGACAATGGGGGTCGTTTAACGCTGGAAGCTGCCGAATCGGGAGGCCACTGAATCCGTACAGCCGATTTTGGACCAGGTGGGGTCGGTTCTGGGACCGGTTCTGGAGCTGGGGGATTGCCGGATAGCTTGCAGGGTGTTATTTCAAATTAACGATGAAACTCAGTGAACTCGCCGATATTTTTGCGGCCTACCAAGGCGATCGCTGCCGCCGGTCCACCGGTCCAGACCCGGAAATTGTGCAGCCCATGGCCCTGGAAGAAGCCCAGTCCGGAGCCCTCACCTACTTAACCCAGGCTGGCACGATTTCGGCCTGGATTGAGAAGACACCGGCTGCGGCCTTGATTTTGCCCCTGAACGATGAACTGATTGGGCGGGCGGAGGCGCGATCGCTGCCCTGGGTGGCGGTGCCCGATCCTCGCCTCGCCTTTGCCCAGGCGATCGCCGCCTTTTATCAGCCCTATCGGCTACCGCCCCAGATCCACCCCACCGCTGTGATCGATCCCAGCGCCCAGCTCGGCAAGGATATCTCGATTGGAGCCCATGTGGTGATTCCTGAAGGCTGCCGCCTCGGCAATCAGGTCTGCCTCCATCCGGGGGTGGTGCTCTATCCGGGGGTGAGTCTGGGCGATCGCACCGTCATCCATGCCAACTGCACCATCCACGAACGCAGCCAGATCGGAGCCGACTGCGTGATTCAATGTGGAGCCGTGATTGGGGGCGAAGGGTTTGGCTTCGTGCCCGTGCGGGAGGGCTGGTTCAAAATGCACCAATCGGGCTACGTGATTTTGGAAGATGGCGTCGAAATCGGCTGCAACAGCACGGTGGATCGACCCGCCGTCGGCACCACCCGCATCGGCCGCAATACCAAGATTGATAATCTCGTCCAGGTGGGCCATGATGTTCACATCGGCGAAAACTGCGCTGTGGCCGCCCATGTGGGCTTAGCGGGCGGGGTTCGCCTGGGCAGGCGCGTAATTTTGGCGGGCCAGGTGGGCGTCAGCAACCGCGTTACCATCGGCGATGGCGTCACCGTCACCTCCAAGGCGGGCGTCCATGCCGATGTGGGGCCAGGAGAGACCGTCTCCGGGTTTCCAGCCATTCCCCATCGGCTGTGGCTGCGGGCTTCGACCCTGTTTGGCCGCCTGCCGGAGCTGAACAAGGCGATTCGGCAGTTGGAGCAGGGCAGATCTTCCGATACTTGACCTCCTTCCCATGGCCCCGAACGGATTTTGTTCCAGCGACTCCTCCAGCCCCCCCATTCCAGGCCCCATGTCAGGTTCCCAGTCAAGTTCCCAGTCAGGTTCCCAGTCAGGTTCTCAGCCCGGATCCCAACCCGAATCTCTGCCCAACTACTACGAACTCCTGGGCGTCACCGCCCAGGCCTCTGCCCAGCGGCTGCGCCAGGCCCACCGGGATCTGAGCAAGCTCTATCACCCCGACACCACGCGGTTTCCGGCGGCGGCGGCCCGGCAAAAATTCGAGCAGATCCAGGCCGCCTACGAGATTCTGAGCGATCCCGTCCGCCGGTTGCAATATGACCTCCAACTGGGCTGGGTCAGTCCGCCGAAGTCGATGATTTCCCCGCCGCCGCCCCGCTCCCAGAGCAGCCATTCAGCCTATTTATCGGCGGAGGATCGTCCCCTCTCCCCCGGTGAGCTGTCGGTGTTGTTGATGTTTGGGGTGACGTTTTTGGGCTGCTTGCTGTTGGCGATCGCCCTGGGTCTGGCGCGCGGCGAAGACTGGATGCCCACCCCGAGCTGGCAGAGCAGCGGTGCTTTAGGCTACTTGGAGCACTGCTATCTGGGGAAGCTGGGGGGCGGGAATGGGCTCAGATTGCTACGAATCGCGGTCGAGCCGGGGCTGACGATGGGGGGCTAGCGTTGGGGGCCAGCATTGCTGAAATCCCTGGGCTGCTTTGGAGCGGTTAGTTGCAGGGTGGACTGTGGGCACAACTGGGATATGGCCAAAGCATTACTGAACTGGCGAACTGGGGCGTCATCAGGCGATAGCATAGGGAAGGACCATCCCGCCGCCCATGGTGCCATGGCCGGAGTGGTGCGTCAGATTCATCAGCGTTCCTCCTTTCCGACCTATGTCTTTACCCACTGGCGATGTTCCCCTCTACAACCACACGCTGTCGCACATTGAGACCTGGCTGCGCGACCAGGATTGTGAGCAGGACAGCAGCGATCGCAATGTCTGGCACGTTTGTCGCGAGACCTGGCGTGCGGAGTTAGAGCTAGACACCGATAAAATCATTGCATCCTATGAGCGCCTAGATGGAGCACGGGGCAAGGTGCAGCGATCGTTCCCCTACGCCCTCAGCCGCATTGACCTGGAGTCCGCAATTTTCGCAGGCCCCTGAGCCCCTAAGCTCTGGCCTAGAGGCTCACATCCAAGCGCCACTACGACGACCCCAACTCTTGAAATGTGAGCACGCCCTGGAGCGCGAGAATCTCATCCCGATGGGCCGAGATCGACAGCATACTCCGCAGTCTTTTGGCCGGGGCGGCAGGCGTTGGGACAGCTAGGTTCTGCTTGGCCTGATCCGGGTCGGCCTGATCCGGGCTGGCCTGATCCGGGCTGGCCTGATTCGGGTCAGGCTGAGCTTCAATTTGCGAGACCCGGTAGGAAACTTCTTCGAGGCGACCCGCCCGCTGCCAGTAAAAGGAGCCCGCCGCCGGGGCAAAGAGCAGCAGGGCAAACCAGGATGGCCCCACAGCAGGCACGGCCAGCAGGAGTACCAGGGACAGACAGAATAGACCAATGGTGGCGAGAAAAGACAGCAGCAGGGCCAGGGGCAAGCTGGGCCGCACAAATCCTTCCCAGGTGACGACATCCCGATCGCGATCCAGGGCTTTGACGGCATAGGCGCGATCGCTAAAGTAAGCCTGTAAGGCCTCCAGCAGCGCATCCACCTCCTGCTCCGAGCCCACTCTCAAGACCTCTGTACGATCCTTGACTGAGGCGCGGATGAAAAAAAATAACCCAATCAGCATCAACAGGGTTAAGAAAAAGGTTGAAATTACAGTGGTCTGGTCCATGGATGAATGCCCTTAAATTCAAGCCTTGACCCTAGGATATCAAACCTGCGTCCAGGGGGCAGGCAGGGTAGGAGTCAGGCCCGAGGGGGCAGGACTCTCGGAAGAAAGCCACAAACACCCAACGGTTGAACCACGGGGCTGGGAGACCTCAGCCAGGGCAGCCCAAGGCCAGCTAGCGCCCTGGCTGAGGTCTTTCCCAATCGCAGTTTGTGAGCACAGTTGCCCCTGGCCAAGACCCAGTGAGACTGGGTTGCACAGCGCTATCGACCGCCCGGTGCGATCGCCCAGATCGGCGCAGATCGAGGGCGAATCACCGGGAAATGGCTTCCACAGCCGGATTAGCGGGCCATTGCCCTAGGGTGGATAGAGTTAACGTGGTTAACGCCCCCCTGTTGCAAAATGTAGTCCTGCCAGAGCTGGGACATTTCCTCACAGCGCTCACGCCACTCAGCATCAATTTGATACATGCGGCGGGGACGGCCACGGCCTTCCACCTTCTTCCAGTAGCCCGCGATCACGCCTTCACCTTCGAGGAACTTCAAGGCGCTGTAGAGCACCGTGTCGGACAGGCGATAGGTCGGATAGTCGGCTTCCAATAGCTGAATCAGCTCAGTGCCGTAGGAGTCGTGGTGCAGCAGGACGGTGAGAACATAGCAAACGGCTAGTTCCTTGTTGAGATAGTTTGGGGGGGGATTGTGAAAAAAATCGTAAATGTTGTCGAATTTCATGGGACTTACTACATCAGGGCGATTGCAAATAGCCGAAGAGAGAGAGCCCTCGTTGCAGGAGTAGAGGCTGGCACGCTGATCGTTGATGGACCACTGCGCGGCTTTAAAGGGGGGATTCTAAAGCGGCAGTCAAAAGAAAATGCCATCAACAACATTCAAGCTAACTGGCCTTGGGGAAACGTCGGGCTAACCGAGGTTGCCGTCCGCTGCAAGGACAGAATTGAAATTGAACCTGCGCTCCCAAAGCGGGTGCAAAGGCCAACTCAGACCCAGGTTCCCAGATTGATTTCCAGATCTAGTTTTTAGGGCTTGCTTTGATGGCTGTTCGGTCTAAATAAAGATTGCCCGCTTTGGAAAGATAAACCACTCCGAGAATTTGCGCGATCGCCATCCAGGCCAACGCGTTTATACGGAAGTCAAACAGGGGAACGTCGAAAAAGTGGAAAAAAGTGACGTTTAGAAATGCAATTAAAATGCCAAAAAAACATGGCGATCGATCATCTCTAGATGGTCTGTTGTACGTAAAACTTCTATCCCATTGTAGAAAATCCAG
>JAAUQQ010000319.1 GCA_012032745.1 Synechococcales cyanobacterium RM1_1_8 | reverse complement strand
GCCGAAACCATCCGTCTGCGCCAGGCCCGAGGCAAAAACTATTCCCTGATTGTGGTGGCCGAAGCGGTGAAAAACAGCGATCGCGCAACCGTACTCAGCACCACCAGCAATGGCCAAAACCGCCTGGGCGGCATTGGTCAACACCTGGCCGAGCGCATCCACCAAACGACTGGAGCAGAGACAAGGGTGATCGTCCCCGGCCATCTGTTGCGGGGCGGCACGCCTTCTCCCTTCGATCGCCTCACGGCCTCGGCCTTTGGCATTGCAGCGGTGGACCTG
The DNA here is from genome assembly GCA_012032745.1 of Synechococcales cyanobacterium RM1_1_8. GTDB lineage: Bacteria > Cyanobacteriota > Cyanobacteriia > PCC-9006 > JAAUQQ01 > JAAUQQ01. The sequence goes on along the minus strand of JAAUQQ010000319.1, from coordinate 5,408 downwards.
GTGGCCCAGGAGCGCTACGACCGCATGGTCACATGGCAGGAGCGCCAGGTGAAGGATGTGGCGATCGCCGATGCCATCACCGAATATGCCACGGTGGATCCGGAGGGAACCCTGGTGAAAACAGCGCGGGGCCTGGGCATTTGCCTCGGCGACTGCACGCCGGATTCCTGCGACCTGATGGGCAGTGTGCCGCAGCTTGCGGCGCAGGTTTTTTAAGCCTGCGGGCCTGGGTTACGGTTGAGGGGTTGGCTGGGAAACTGGGTTGAGGTACCATCGCTCCTCATATAGCCCCTCCTCCCAGGTGAGCACCGTCACCCGTTCAGCCGCTGGGTCAATAATCCAATACTCCGCAATGCCCCGCACGGCATATTCCGATCGCTTATACCGGTAATCCCGCTTCTCCTGCCCTGGGCTCACCACCTCAACCGCCAACAGCGGCGGCGGCATCTCTGGCAAAATCGTCGAACGCTTCGCCCCTTCCAGCACCGCTGCGCCCTCCTCAGAGAGCAGCAGTAAATCGGGAAGACGGGCCGAAGCTCCTGCCCCCGTCTCAGTGCTCCTAGGAAGCTAGAGCGCGATGGGCTCTTGCCCTGAAACGACCGGCGCGATCGCCCTCAACTTCAACTCAGGATGATCCGCCTGCAACTGGCCCACATTCCAATCATTTCTGAACAACAACACAGGCCGATTCCAACTGTCTTTCACCGTAAAAGTATTGAAAATTCGGCCAATCTTTTCCAGTGCCTCCCAGCCATCCTCCACCCAGCGAGCGACCTGATAGGGCATCGGCTCCAGGCGCGTTTCCACGCCGTACTCATGCTCTAAGCGAAACTGCACCACCTCTAGCTGGAGCTGACCCACAGCAGCCAAAATCGGATCCCGCTTGGCCTCATCCGTGGAGTACATAATCTGCACGGCCCCTTCCTCCCGCAGCTCGGTCACGCCTTTTTTGAAGGGCTTGAATTTTGAGGGGTTGGGATTGCGCAGAATCGCAAAGATCTCGGGAGAAAAACAGGGAATGCCCTCATACTCCAGCTTCTTGCCGGTGTAGATCGTATCGCCGATCGCAAACATTCCCGGATTGTTCAGACCAATAATGTCCCCCGCATAGGCTTCTTCCATAGACTCTCGGCCCTGGGCAAATAGCTTCTGGGGGCGGGACAGGCGCACCGTCTTGCCTGTGCGGGCATGTTGCACGGTCATATCTTTTTCAAATTGGCCAGAGCAGACCCGGATGAAGGCGACGCGATCGCGGTGCCTCGGGTCCATGTTGGCTTGGAGCTTAAAGACAAAGCCTGTGAACTCTTCATAGTCCGGCGGAATTTCTCCCTGGGTGCTGCTGTGGTCGCCGGGCTTGAGGCCATATTCCAAGAAGGCTTTGAGGAATAGTTCGACGCCAAAGTTGCTCATGGCACTGCCAAAAAAGACCGGCGTCAGCAGACCGGCATGAATGGCTTCGAGGTCAAAGTCTGAGCCCAGGCCATCGAGCAATTCGATTTCCTCTTGGAGTTGTTCATACAAGTCGGGTTCGATCAGCGCCTCCAAAGCGGGGTCGCCCATGGGATAGACCGTGGTGTCGGCCTTGCCCTTGCCGTGGATGCTGCGCTGGAAGAGGTGGACGAGCTGGGTGCGGCGATCGTAGATGCCGGTGAAGCGATCGCCCGTGCCAATCGGCCAATTCATCGGATAGGTCTTCAGCTCCAGCTCCTGCTCAATTTCATCCAGCAGCTCCAAAGGGTCTCGCCCTGGCCGATCTAGCTTGTTAAAAAACGTAAAAATCGGAATCCTGCGCATCCGACAAACCTCAAACAGCTTGCGCGTCTGGGGCTCCAAGCCCTTGGCAGCATCCTCCAGCATCACCGCATTGTCCGCAGCGGCCAGGGTGCGGTAAGTATCTTCACTGAAGTCCTGGTGCCCCGGCGTGTCCAGCAGGTTGATTTTGACCTCGCCATAGTCAAATTGCAGCACCGTCGAGGTGATGGAAATGCCCCGCTGTTGCTCCATCTCCATCCAGTCGGAGGTGGCCTGGCGCTGGGAGCGCCGCGCCTTGACGGCCCCGGCCTCCTGGATGGCCCCGCCGTACAGCAGCAGCTTCTCGGTCAGCGTGGTTTTGCCCGCATCGGGGTGGGAGATGATCGCAAAATTGCGACGCAGCTCGATTTCATCTTTCAGGTGCTGGGGGAGGGTGTCGGCCATGGGGCGATGGGACGCAAGCGATGGGGTGGGATGGCGATCGCTGAAGATCAATCCAGCGGGACTACGCTTCCCTATTCTAGGCGCTCAGCAACCGACCGATGCCGCCGAAGCCGCAGAGATTAGAGACTCCCCATTTGCAAATGGGCAACCTGGAAAGAAGCATCCCTCGCCCTGCACCTTCCGGTTAGCCACAGCATGTCCACCTGGATCTGGAAATTTCTCACCACAGATATCAAGGGGTTGGTCGCAGGCGAGGCCCTGCCAGCGGGCTTTGAAGCCGCAGAGACCGTGCTGCGCCTGGCCACCAAGCTGGCCGAGGAAGGCCCGAAGTCCCAGGAGATCGGCCCGATTGTTGGCCAAATTACCTCGCTGCTGGACGTGCTCAATCTGCCCCTGGGAAAGTTTGTCCAAATCAGTCTGCCCTTCGAGGAAATCGCCGGAGATTTGCTGGAGTTTTACCGCGACAAAACCCACCAGGAACCGGGCCTCGGCCCCTGCATTTCCCTGCTCAGCCAGGCCGCATACCTAGAAAGCGTCAAAAATATTTTAGCCAGTCCTAAGCTGCGGCCCTGGCTCAAGAAAGTCGGCCAGGAGCCGGTCTCCCCTCGGGTCTCCCAGGCGCTGTTGGCCCTGGGGGAGCTGACCCTGTCCGAGGAAACCCTGCGCATGGCGGTAATTGATTTTTCCCGCTCGGACTTGGCCCAGGCCTTCAATCCGATTTTTGCGGGACGGCTGACCCAGTTGGGGCTGAAGCGGGAGGCAGCGATCGCCATCGCCCAACGGGCCGCCCAGCTCACGGAGCAACGGATGCGAGCTCCGCTGAAAAATTCCGGCGAACGGGTCCAGCGCCTGATCGAGTGGTATCGCATCGGCGGCAAGGCTGCCCTGGGCAAGTTCCTCAGCATCGATCGCTACCTCGATGCAGAAATCCGCCCCCCCGCCGAGGCCAAGCCCACCCCCGAAGCCTTCTCCCTCCAGGAGCTATTCGTGCCACCCCAGGCCCAACCCCTCACCCTGGCGGGCGATCCCGTGGTCGGTGCGGCCCAGTTCCCCCTACAACAGTGGCTGCACCAGTGGCTCGAAGATCCCCAGCGGTGCAACCGCGTGCTGTTCATCGAAGGGGAAGCGGGGCGGGGCAAAACCACCTTCTGTCAGATGTTTGCCGATTGGGCTAGGACCCATCTGCACCCGGCTTGGACTCCGGTGGTGATCCGGGTGAGCGAAGTGCCGCCGCTCCGGGAGCAAGCCTTTGATCGCTGGTTGAGTGAGGCGATCGCCCAGGAATTCACCCTGACCGATGCCAACTGGATTGGGGCCGCCAATGTGCGCTTCCTATTCATGATCGATAGCATCGAAACCCTCGGCCTCGATCGCCACCCCGCTGCGGTCCTGGAAACGTTTTTGGCCCAGATCAGCCAGTTCCAGACCGATTGCTCAGGCTATCTGGAGCGGGAACATCGGATTGTCTTGACGGGGCGATCGCTCTCCCTGCTAGATCGCCCCCTGGCCGTGCCCAGCAACATCGATCGCCTAGAGATCCTGCCCATGGATGGGGATCTGCAAGAAAGCTGGCTCCAACAGCTAGCCCAGCGCGTCGGCTTCCGCCCCGACCAATTCAAACTCTTTTTGCTCAACCCCGCCCTGCCCAACTGCATCCGCGAGCTGAGCTGTGAGCCACTATTCCTAGGGCTGCTGGCCAACATGCACCACCAAGGGGCCTTGGATATCGATCGCTTCCAACATTGCAGCGATGCCGCCGCCAAGGTGCTGTTGTATAGCAATCTGCTCGACTGGGTCTTGGCCCAAAACACCGAAGTCAGCGCTGACCAGCTCCGGGCCGTCCTGCGCCAGGCGGGTCTCTGTAGCGTCCAGCTCGGCACCGAAACCGTTCCCCTGGGCGCAATCCAAGATCGCCTCAGCCGCCACCACAGCACCCGCACCATCCCACTGCCGGACAACCTCGTCATTCGCCCCCCGGCCATGCCCCTACCCATTGCCCGGCTCCAACCCGCCCTGCCCACCCGCCATGGCGCGACCTTCTGCATCAGCCACCGCAGCTTCAGCCAGTTTCTCTATGCGGAACAGTTGCGGATCGGACTCGAAAACTGGGCCAAGCTGCGCAAGCCGGGCACGGCCACAGCGGCGGTGGATTGGGAAATCTATGACCTGCTGGGCTACGGCGGCCTGAGCCGGGAGATCGTTCAGTTTTTGCTGGTCATGCTCAACCAGAGCAAGACCTTTGAGCCGGAAGCCCTATTCCACCGCCTCCAGGATTTTTATCTGCGCTGGGCCACGGGCACGATGATCGATGAAGAACCGCCGACCTTGCCCCAGCGAAAGATGCAACGGTTGCGCAGCCAACAGCAGTACCGGGAGCACCCCCTGGGCCAGCGCCAGGTCGATGCCTATACGGGCCTGAACGTGATGATTTTGCTGCTGGAGCTCAACCGCTATGCCCGCCACCGGGAGGAGCTAAAGCAGACAATTATCTTCTATCCCAACGGTCGCACCAGCCTGGCCAAACACAGCCAGCGACTGCTCCACATCAGCCACTACAGCCAATGCATCGGCACGGGAGCCTTTGGCAAGATCGTCGGCCCCTTCCTCAGCAATGTCCACCTGGGGGGCAGCGATCTGCGGGGCTTGGATCTGCGCGGGGTGGACCTGAGCGGCTGCAATCTGAGCGGCTGCAATCTGAGCGGCGCGGACCTGAGTGGAGCAGACCTGAGCGGGGCAGACCTCAGCGGCGCGAACCTGGGCGGAACGGACCTGAGCGGGGCGAACCTGCGGCGGGTTTCCCTCAGCCGCGCCCTGATGACGGGAGCCCATTTGGTCGGCGCTTTCCTCAGCAATGCCGACCTGATCGGGGCGCTGCTCCATGGGGCGAACCTCAGCCGGGCGGATCTGAGTTTGGCGGATCTGAGTTTGGCGGATCTGCGGGGCACGACCCTGAACCAGGCCGACCTCAGCCTGGCCGATCTGCGCAGCGCCAACCTCTCCAGCGCCCTACTCCACGGGGCGATGCTCAACCGGGCTTCGTTTAGCTGTGCGGACCTGCGCCAGGCGGGCCTCAGCGGGGCCAATCTCAGTCTGGCGGATTTGAGTCAGGCGGACCTGCGCTTGGCGGACCTCAGCGGGGCCAATCTCGAGCCTGGCGGACCTCAGCGGCTCCGAATCTCACGGGGGCGATTGATTGCTGGGGCCAGGACCGT
>JAAUQQ010000318.1 GCA_012032745.1 Synechococcales cyanobacterium RM1_1_8 | reverse complement strand
GCAATGAGGCGTATCGCCGTCCAAGCCCTCAAGGCCGGAGCCCAGGAACTACCTCTGCAAAGACAGACATCACGCCCGAGCAACTGCGCCATGCCATCGGCCAAGCCCTCAATCACAATCAGTTGCTGCAACAAATACAGCAGGCAACAGCCCAGCTCCAAGCCGCAGAAGCCGCCCTCCGCAGCGATCGCCAAGCCTCCGCCCTAGAACTAAAGCGCAGCGAACAGCGCAGCCGCCGGATTATCGACAGCCTATTTAGCTTTGTCGGCATTGTTGATTTACAGGGCATCTTAATCGAAGTCAACCAAACCGCCCTCCAAGCCGCCAATCTCTCAGCCCATGATGTTCTTGGCAAACCCTTTGAACAGGCCTATTGGTGGTCCTATGAGCCGGAAGTCCAGCGCCGACTGCGCCGAGGGATTGATCAAGCCCTCGCCAGGGAAATGGTCCGGTACGATGCTGTGATCAGAGTCCAGGGTGGGCAACTGATTACCATTGACTTTACCTTAGTCCCCGTCCTGGATGAGCGGGGTCAAGTGGAATATCTCATTCCCTCAGGCATCGACGTCACTGAGCGCAGGCAGGTCACCGCCGCCCTGGCAGAATCGGAGCAGCGCTACCGGACATTGTTTAACTCGATCGATGAGGGGTTTTGTATTATTGAATTGTTGCTAGACGAACAGTCAGCTCCCATTGACTACCGTTTTATTGAAGTTAACCCGATTTTTGAGCAGCAGACTGGGCTGAGTAACCCCGTGGGAAAAACTGCCAAGCAGCTTGTGCCCGAGCTGGAGCAGCACTGGATTGAAACCTATGGCCAGGTGGCGCTTACGGGCGAAGCGGTGCGATTCGAGCAGGGTTCGATCGCCATGGGTCGCTGTTTTGAGGTCTATGGCTGTCGGCTGGGGGAAGCAGCGGCGCGGCAGGTGGCGATCGTGTTTAAGGATGTGACGGCCCGCAAGCGGGATGAAGCGGAGCGGGAGCAGCTCCTGGCCAAGGCCCAATCCGCCCAGGAAGAAGCGGAGACCGCCAGCCGCATCAAAGATGAGTTTTTGGCGATTGTCTCCCATGAACTGCGCACCCCCCTCAACCCCATCCTGGGCTGGTCCCAACTCCTGGCCCAGGGCAAGCTAAAACCGCCCCAAGTCCCCAAAGCCCTCGACACGATCCAACGCAATGCCAAGCTGCAATCCCAATTGATTGACGATTTGTTGGACATCTCACGAATTTTGCGCGGCAAGCTCAACCTCGATCCCCAAACCATCAATTTGGCCCAGGTCGTCCAGGCGGCCCTGGGCACAGTGCAGTTCTCCGCCGAGGCCAAGCTCATCCAGATGCATCTACATCTGGACCCAGATCTAGGGCCAGTGCGAGGCGATGTGAGTCGTCTCCAGCAGGTGGCTTGGAATTTGCTCTCCAATGCGATTAAGTTCACGCCCCAGGGGGGAGCGGTGTATATCAAACTCCAGCAGGTAGACAATCAGGCTTCTCTCAGTATTCAAGACACCGGTCAGGGAATCTCAGTAGCATTTTTGCCCCATGCATTCCAGCGGTTTCGCCAAGCAGACAGCGCCACAACGCGTCAGTTTGGCGGCTTGGGGCTGGGGCTGGCGATCGTCCGCAGCTTGGTCGAGCTCCATGGCGGCACGGTCGAAGTCGATAGCCCCGGCGAAAACCAGGGAGCGACGTTTACGGTGAAACTGCCCCTCATGGTCCAGGGAAGCGCTGAGATACAGGCGATCGCCCGGCCTGCGGGCGATCGCGCAGATCTGTCGGGGCACCACATCCTGGTGGTAGATGATGATAGGGATACGCGGGAGGTGGCAACCTTCATGCTAGAAGATGCAGGAGCAACCGTAACAGCCGTGGCTTCGGCCCAGGCCGCCCTCTGTGCCCTAGAAGCCAGCAGCTTTAATGTGATTCTCAGCGATATTGGTATGCCGGATATGGATGGCTATGCCTTGATGCAGTGTATCCGAGCCCTGCCAGCGGAGGCAGGGGGACAAATCCAGGCGATCGCCCTCACCGCCTTTGCCAGCGAGATCGACTTTCGCCGGGCCAGGGCAGCGGGGTTCAACCTCCATTTGGCCAAGCCGATCGAGCCCCAGGCATTAGTTCGGGCGATCGCCCAGCTCAGCGCCCAGGCTGGATAGCGTGAGCTCTGATGCAGGGGAATAGGGAATTCCCACGCCCCCTTCCTAAAATATGTCTTTTGGCTGCACGAGATATGACCGGAGCATCAGGTCACAAGCCATGCAAAAAACTATTGATGTGGATGTGCCGGGCTCCGCGCGAACCGAGCGGACGGTGACCGCAGAAATTGAAGTCCCTTCCGGTGGCTATGATCTCAATATTCAAGAGATCTACTCCATTGATGGACAAATTTGGGTGATTTCTAGCCTCACAGAGGAAGATAATGATTCACCTGCCATTACCATGCGGGTTTCTGATCAGGTTGTTTTGAATGCCCCCGATGTTCCAGTGCAGCATTATGTTGTTGGAGATCGTCCCCAGGGTACGTATAACGAGCAGTATAGGTTCATTCGCGATCGCAGTGAAATTGAAGCTCGCCTTGGAGAAGGGAATATGCTCTATCAGGTGAATGCCTCGGTTTCCAGCAACAAGACCAGGTAGAGCGCGAGCCTCTCACGGCACAAATGCTGGGTAAACCGAACCTTAGGTGGGGTAAACACCCCTCACTTTCGTATTACCACGACTGGGGTGGGATAGAACCAACACCAGAAGTTTTTGAGCAAGTTTGCGACTATGAATTTGTCGAGCCAAGCAAAAACCATGAAGCCATTTCTACAGCCCCTCTATCAAGTCTACAAAGCCGTTCTCAAGAATCCGAAATACCGCTGGATGGCGATCGCCGCCAGCATTGCCTATCTGCTCAGCCCAGTGGATTTAGTCACGGACTTTTTGCCCATTTTCGGCTGGATCGATGATGGCTTAGTGGCAACTCTGTTGGTGACAGAACTCTCCCAACTGCTGATGGAGAAGCGTCGGCCCCAGGCAGAGGAACCCCTGGAAACCCAGACAACGGTAACGGTTTAAGTTTAGAGCCTGCCAAGGATGTCAGCCCTAAGGCTCGCTTGTTTTGTGGCCCAATCGCTAATGGCCCAATGGTTTGACGGACTGTGCGGGGGAGAGACCCCACCAAAGTCCGGCCCTGAGACTCCAATTTAACGGTCAGTCTCCCTTGCCCACACCGTTTTGAGATATTGCACCATGGTTCATTCAATTAAAGATCAGCTCGCAGCAGACCTGAAGCAGGTCAAGGCCAAAGGGGGCGATCGCGCCCAGCGCATCAAGTCCATCTTGACGAATGCTTTTTCTGAAGCGGTGGCCGAAGCCAGGGACGGCACCCAGGAACTGAAGCAGACCTCCCAAGCTTCGTTGAGCAATGCAGTTCAATCGCTGCTGCGGGTCGAGCCCCAGGCGGGTGATATTGCTCAGACAACTGATGTCGCCCAAGCTGGCCATGGGCCTGGAAGCACGGACCCCGAAAGCACGGGCCCTGTGATCACCGTGGAGGCCACCCCATCAGGCCAAGACCCCGTCCAGGATCGCCCCCAAGCCCCCATCGCCCAAACCCTGGCCCTGGCCCTGCGCCTGCGGGCGATAGCCTTCCTCGGGATGCAGTACAGCAAACTGCCAGAGCGATATGATCAGCTCAAAGACAAGGCTTCCCGCTGGGATGGGCAGCTCATGGATCGCTATGGCAATGATTATCTCGGCCTCAAGAACGGGCTCCAGCAGCGCTACACCCAGGCTTCTAGCTGGTATGCAGCCAAACGATCCGCTGGCCAGGCCCTAGACCCCAATCCAGTGGAGCGAAAACAGGCGGCTGTGGTGGATGAACTGAGCGACTTGGGTGTCACAATCGCCCAAAAGGAAGAGGCCTGGAAGGAGAAAATCGGCCAAACTTTGAAGACCATTACCGTCACCTCCAATCCCTAGGGTCATGGCCAGTGCTCTACTGGGGCTCCCCTGGCTGGGTCAGCGATGGGTGGGTTGGGGCCACGACTCGTGACTGCCAGCATCAAAACCCACCGTCGATGTTGTTGAACTGTGTCTGTTTGCTGTGTGGAATTCGAGATTTAGGTTCGTAAAACCAAGGAGTATTCAATGTCAAAGCTAATGCGTTATGTACTGGGCATCGTGCTGCCACCTGTGGGCGTGTTTTTGACCTACGGCGTTGGAGTCCAGCTCTTAGTCAGTGTCGGCTTAACGCTCTTGGGCTGGCTTCCCGGCAGCATCCATGCAGTTTGGGCTATTTCTAAATTCAATGATGATGCTGGCCAGACGGGGACGGTATAGGGAGATAGCTTAGCTGGGTGCAGTTGCTTTAGCAGTTTTCTCGGTTGACTTTGCTAGGGCGACACCGTCGGACTCGTTTTTTAGATCGGTTTTGAGATTAGACGTCAAGCAAGAAGGAAGTGTTCACAATGATTGGTTTCTTACTGACAACCCTGGTGACGGCCTTGAGCCTGTTTGTAGTTGACCTAGTGGTGCCTGGGGTGACAATCGCCACCGTCACCGCAGCGATCCTGGCAGCAATTTCTATCGGCCTGGTCAACGGTTTTGTCAAGCCTGTGCTGTCAATTCTATCCCTGCCAATTACATTTCTGAGCCTGGGAGCCTTTTCGTTAGTCGTCAACGGATTTTGTTTCTGGCTGGCCTCCCTATTTGTTCCAGGGTTCATCGTCCATGGCTTTTTGGGCTTCACCCTCGGCCCCGTGGCCCTGTCCTTGGTCAGCACCTTCTTGAGCAAGTATTTTGCTGAAAAGGGCCTGTTCAAGTCCTTGACGGGCGAGGGCAAGGTTGCCATTGAAGCAGGCGAATAGTTAGCGCTAAGAGGCTAGCGCAGAGCATCGTTTGAATCACCATAGCGGTCATTTCTTGTTGAGAGGTGGCCGCTTTTTTGATGGGGAGCTTTTCTATTGCTGAACCCTAGCAGCCTTCAACATGTGATAGGTAATCAAAAGCTGCGTGATCGCGAGGGGAAAGCTTTGGAGCGTTTCCCCAGTCGTGCCCGTAATCCGCCCTAGGTCATTATTTCCCGTCAAGCTACAGAACTGACCCAGGCGAGCGACATCGTTACAGAGGGTGCGCTCCATGGCCTGGACCTGTTCAGCGGTGGCATGGCCATCAATTTCCAGCAGATCGGCGGGCTGGCCCATGTCGCGGGTCAGGCCGAGGCGTACGGCCTCGCTGGTTTCGTAGGAGTTGGCCAAAATGTCGCTCAGGTCCGGCTGGGAGATGGTGGGACGCAGCACCAAGCGTACATCCAACAGCAGGTCATTCCCTTGGGACTCGCCGCCGCTGGCATCGGTCTCTGGCACTGGATTGGCGCTGGCTGGACTGGCGCTGGCTGGATCTACCTCGCTGCCTGGGGGGCAAAAGCTGACCACCATATCCGCCCAGCGGCGCTGGGGCCGAATGAAACTCTCGGAATCATTCTCCCGTTTGGCGATCTGGTCTCGCACCTGGGCTTCGGTGTAGCCTCGCTTGCTGGTGTCGCGCTTGATTTTCCAAGCGGCTCGCAGGGATTCTGGAGGAGCCAAATAAACCTTGACATCGTAACAGTCGCGGGCGGCGCGGGTGGAATAGCCGCAACGGGAACGCCGGGATCTTCGTTCATCTGTACCACTCCTGTCGATAGGCCCCTATGAGCATGATTACATCATGAGCCGCACGCACGGATCAACCGTTCTTATCGTGCCGGCACTTAACGAGGAAGACGTGATTGGCGCCATGCTGTCAC
>JAAUQQ010000005.1 GCA_012032745.1 Synechococcales cyanobacterium RM1_1_8 | reverse complement strand
GCGCCCGCTGCTGCCGTTGGGGCTACTTTTTGCTGGGTTTCTTTTCCCACCCTTTTTCGGACTGGGCTGGGTTTGCTCTGGGGCGGCGGCAGTTTCGCTGGACTGAGCTACCTCGGACTCATCCGCCACGGCCACGGCTTCAACTTCGATCGTGTTTTGGTCCTCTGGGGCGATCGCCCCAGGCTCTGACTCGCTGGATGAATCCGCGCTTTGGGGCTCAGCGGCGGCTTCTAGCTCAGCCGCTGCCAACTCAGCTGCCTCTAACGCTGCTGCCTCGGCCTCCAGGGTGCCTTCCGCCAGCAGCTCGACGGTGCTCTGAGCCTCAACCCAGTCCAGGATGGCATCCCGCAGCAGGTCTTCTTTGACGATGCTGCGGAGGCGGTCCATGTCAATCTGGGCCTTGTCCTGGGTGGTGTTTTCCAGCACTTCGGCGATCTTGGTGGCGATCGCCTCCTCACTGACGGTGATCGATTCCGCATTGGCAATTTCTCCCAGGGACAGGGTGCGCTTGAGGCGATCGATGGCCTCGGGGCGGGATTGCTGGCGGAACTGTTGGGCCAGCTCCGGGGTGAAGATCCGATTGACATCCATGCCCTGGTCGCTGAGGCGCATCAGGGTCTGGGAGAGGATCTGGTTCGATTCCCGCTCAATCAGGGTGAGGGGGAGTTCAACGTCGATTTTGTCGGTCAGGGCCTGGGCGATCGCTGCATGTTTGTTGGCCCTGGTCTTTTGCTCCGCCTCATCGCGATAGCGCTTCTCCAGGCTCTCGCGCAGCTCTGCCAGGGTCTCAAAATCGCTGACTTCCTGGGCGAAGTCATCATCTAGTTCCGGCAGCTCCCGGTTTTTGATTTCTTTGAGGGTGACCACAAAGGTAGCGGCCCGCCCAGCCACTTCTGCCTGGGGATAGTCTTCGGGGAATTGGGCGGCGATCGTGCGGGTTTCTTCGGGCTCCATGCCGAGGATGCCTTCGATAAAGCCTGGAATAAAGCGCCCTTCTCCCAGCTCCACCTGGAAGTCCTCCGCCGAGCCACCGGGAATTTCCTCCGGCTCAGTTCCCTCCGCTGCGTCTTCTGGCAGGTCCAAATGGCCCTTGAAGTCAATGATCACCACGTCATTTTCCTGGGCTGGACGGTCCTCGACCGGCACCAGGGTGGCGAGCTGCTTTTGGTAGTCAGCCAGGACGCTATCGACCTTGGCCGCATCATACTTGACTTCCTCCGCGCGCAGGCTCAGGCCCCGGTAGTCCTGCATCACGGGCTGGGGGGGAACATCCACCGAAGCCGAAAACGTCAGGGGCTGGCCGGGCTCGAAGCCGCCAATCAGCTCATCAAAGCTGGTTTTGAGCTGGTAGTTGCCCAGGGCTTCAATTTTTTCAGCGGCGATCGCCTGGTCGATGCCCTTTTGCACCAGATCCTCAATGGCTGTGGCCTTGATGCGGCCGCTCCCCAAACGCTGGATCAAAATATGGCGCGGAATCTTGCCCTTGCGAAACCCCGGCAGGCTGACCTCACGGGAAAGCTTCGACAGAGTTTGGTCGTAGACCTGCTTGGAGAGTTCGCCGGGAATCTCAATCTCTAGACCGAGCTGGCTGTCGGGTAACTTTTCCTGGGTGACTTTCATTCGATTCTCAATCATTAAAACGGTGGGGCGGGCGATCACACATGTTACTTGAAGGAAATTCGCTCTGTCGATGGGGACTTGGCCGCGATCGCAACAATTCCCTCAGACAACTCCTCCCAAGACGCATCCCCTAGGCAAGCCCCCAAAGAGAATAGCGCACTGCCGGGGGGATACTAGAGTCTGGCGGTGGGAAGTTTTGCCCTGGGAAGACTGGAGGGCTTCGGAGTCGGCGTTTAAGCTTGGCAAACCGCAAAATGTCAACCAAATTGCCAAACTGCAACGCACCAAACCATACTGCAACGCACCAAACCATAACTGCAACGCACCAAACCATAACTGCAACGCACCAAATCATAGTTAAATAGGGCAATCAAATGGGGCAATCGAGCACCTCCCACCCTCCCCACCACCGATCCATGCCAGGAGCCATTGAACTTGTCTGAGACCTATCGAGTCGCAATCCTAGGGGCCACGGGAGCGGTTGGCACCGAACTCCTGGCACTGCTGGAAAGCCGCCAGTTTCCGCTTTCGGAGCTCAAGCTCCTCTCCTCGCCCCGTTCGGCGGGGCAGCAGCTCCAGTTCAAAGGAGCATCCCTGGTGGTGGAAGCGGTGACGGCAGCCTCCTTCGAGGGCATCGATATTGTGCTGGCCTCCGCCGGGGGCAGCACCTCCAAACAGTGGGCGGCGGCGATCGCCGCCGCAGGAGCCGTCATGGTGGACAACTCCAGCGCCTTCCGCCTGGACCCCGCCGTTCCCCTGGTGGTCCCCGAAGTCAATCCAGAAGCGGCCCAGCACCACCAGGGCGTGATTGCCAACCCTAACTGCACCACCATTTTGATGTGCCTGCCCCTCTGGCCCTTACACCAGGTTCAGCCCATTCGCCGCTTGATTGTCTCCACCTACCAATCCGCCAGCGGTGCTGGAGCCCGAGCCATGGAAGAGCTGCGGACCCAGAGCCAGGCGATCCTGGATGGGAAAGAGCCCCAGGCCGAGATTTTGCCCCACCCCATTGCGTTCAATTTGTTTCCTCACAATTCAGCCTGGAATGACCAGGGCTACTGTGAAGAAGAGATGAAGATGGTCCATGAGACCCGCAAAATTTTGGGCACCGACGATATTAGAATTTCCGCCACCTGCGTGAGGGTTCCCGTACTGCGGGCCCACTCAGAAGCCATTAACATAGAATTCGATCGCCCCTTTCCCCTAGAGAAAGCCCGCGAGCTAATCGCCCAGACCCCAGGGGTGAAGCTGGTGGAAGACTGGAAAGCCAGCTATTTCCCGATGCCCATGGATGCCAGCGGCAAGGATGAGACACTGGTGGGGCGAATTCGCAAGATTTGTCGAGTGAAAATAACTTGGAGCTGTGGCTCTGTGGCGATCAGATCCGCAAGGGGGCAGCGCTCAACGCCGTGCAGATCGCGGAATTGCTCGTGGAGCGCCAGTGGCTCAAACCCCAGCGCCAGAAGGCTTGAGCAGGCCCAGGCACCGCACCGGCCCAATGGTTCTCCGTCAGACATGACCTGCGATAACCCCTGTAACAACCCCCTGTAACAACCCCCTGTAACAACCGATGAGTGAGGCGGCGAGTGAGTAGTTCTGAACAAGTGGCTGGCTTTGGGCGCGTGCTGACCGCCATGATTACGCCCTTCGACGCCGAAGGGCGCGTCAACTACCCCCTGGCCGAATCCCTGGCCAACCATCTGGCCGACCATGGCACCGACACGTTAGTGCTCTGTGGCACCACGGGGGAATCTCCCACTCTGTCCTGGGAAGAAGAGTACGAGCTGTTCCATGTGGTCAAGGCTGCCGTGGCAGGCAAGGCCAAGGTGATGGCTGGCACGGGCTCCAATTCGACCCAGGAAGCCATCCAAGCCACCCGTAAAGCTGAGGCTCTAGGTCTTGACGGTACGCTGCAAGTCGTGCCTTACTACAATAAGCCACCCCAGGAAGGCATGTATCGCCACTTCAAGGCGATCGCCCAGGCCTGCCCTGACCTACCCATGATGCTTTACAACATCCCTGGGCGAACGGGTTCGAATCTGTTACCCGAGACGTGGTACGTCTGTCCCAAGTGCCAGGCATTGTGGCGATCAAGGAAGCCAGCGGCAGCCTGGATCAAGCCAGCGAAATCCGCAGACTGGCATCTTCCGAGTTTGCGGTCTATGCTGGAGATGACGCCTTGACCTTACCGATGTTGTCCGTAGGGGGCGCAGGTATTGTGAGTGTAGCCAGTCACCTCGTGGGAGATGACCTACAGACTATGATTCGGGCCTTTGAATCCGGCCAAGTGGCCGAGGCCCGCGAAATACATCTTCGATTACAACCTTTGTTTAAGACGTTGTTTATTATGACCAATCCGGTTCCCGTCAAGGCTGCATTACGATTGCAGGGCTGGGATGTAGGTACTGTTCGTTCTCCCCTCGTGGATGTCTCGGAAGAGGTTACGGAAGCATTGAAAGCTGTGATGGATAGCCTGGGCTTGGGAAGCTTGAGTGGGAAAAGTCTGGACGTTGGATAGTTCTGGCTTTTGCCCCTGCCAACACAGCCGCAGTAGCTGGGTGTGAAGACCAATGGGTCGAACCGCATAGAGGTTAAAACAGCGACATCCTGCCCCATGAGTGATGAGTCGCTCGACTAGAAGCATTCCTCTGAACGCATCGAGATTGAGACTTTGGGTGGATTAGATCAAGGCCGCGAGGGCCATGCGATCGCCACCTCAGTCGCTTTCCAAACCTTGCCTCACTGCCCGAGGCATTGCGCCGCTACGGTCGTCAGAATAGTTCGTTTCACAACTGAGTTCTGGCAAGGTTGGCGCACCGTGAGCCGCTCCCCCGTTTCTGGGAGCAAGCTCACCCGTAAGTTTCGTGTCTACAAAAGAAGATTGAAAGCTAGGAGTAACATGGTTAAACGCAATTCGAAAGCCCCCCTCAAAGTCATCCCCCTCGGTGGTTTGCATGAGATCGGCAAGAATACCTGCGTGTTCGAATACGGTGATGAAATTATCTTGGTGGATGCCGGTTTGGCCTTCCCCACCGATGGGATGCATGGGGTCAACATTGTCCTGCCGGATATGACCTATCTGCGGGAAAATCAAGACCGCATCAAGGGCATGATTGTCACCCACGGTCATGAAGACCACATCGGCGGCATTGCCTTCCACCTCAAGCAAATCAATATTCCCGTCATCTACGGCCCTCGCCTGGCCCTGTCCCTGTTGTCCGGCAAGCTGGAAGAAGCGGGGGTGAGCGATCGCACCGAGCTACGCACCGTCGGCCCCCGCGACACCGTGCGCCTGGGCTCGAACTTCTTGATCGAGTTCATCCGCAACACCCATTCCATGGCAGATAGCTTCACCCTCGCCATCCGCACCCCCGTGGGCGTGGTCATCTTTACCGGCGACTTCAAGGTGGACCACACCCCCGTGGATGGCGAATACTTCGACTTCCAGAAGCTAGCGGAATACGGCGAACAGGGCGTTCAGCTCCTGATCAGCGACTCCACCAACTCCGAAGTCCCTGGCTTCACCCCCTCCGAGCGCGCCGTCTTCCCCAACCTCGATCGGGAAATTGGCACCGCCGAAGGCCGCGTCATGGTCACCACCTTTGCCTCCTCCGTTCACCGGGTCAACATGATCCTGGAGATCGCAGCCAAGCACAAACGCAAGGTGGGCATCATTGGCCGCTCCATGCTCAACGTCATCGCCAAGGCGCGGGAACTGGGCTACGTGCGTTGCTCCGATGATTTGTTTGTTCCCCTCAAAGAAATTCGCAACTGTAAAGACAGCGAAGTGCTGATTCTTTCCACGGGCTCCCAGGGTGAGGAAATGGCCGCCATGACCCGCATTGCTCGGGGCGAGCACCAGCAGGTCAAGGTCAAGCCAGGGGACACGATTATCTTCTCCGCCAACCCCATCCCCGGCAACACCATCTCCGTGGTCAACACCATTGACATGTTGATGATGCAGGGAGCCAATGTGGTCTATGGCAAGGCCAAGGGCATCCACGTCTCCGGCCACGGCTGCCAAGAAGATCAGAAGCTAATGATTGCCCTGACCCGGCCCAAGTTCTTCCTGCCGGTCCATGGCGAGCACCGCATGTTGGTCAAGCATTCCCAAACCGCCCAGAGCATGGGGGTTCCCAAGGAAAACATGTTGATCATCGACAATGGCGACATTGTTGAACTGGGCGAAGACTTCATCCAGATTGGTGGCAAAGTCCCCTCCGGCGTGGAGCTGGTGGATGGTTCCCGCAAGGGCATGGTGGACAACCGCGCCCTCAAGGAGCGTCAACAGCTCGCAGGGGATGGCATGGTCGTGACCACGGCCATCATCACCAACGAAGGCAAGCTGCTGCGCGAGCCCGAAGTGCGGCTGCGGGGCATGATCAACGCTTCGGATCACAGCCGCTTCCAGGGCTGGATTCGCCGTGAAGTGGACATGGTGCTCAAGGATCGCTGGGTCGATTTCAAGGGCAGCGACAGCAAGGGCAATGTGGAAATCGATTGGGCTGGCGTCCAAACCCAAATTGAAGTGGGCATTCAGCGCCGCCTGCGTCGGGAGCTTCAAAGCAATCCGATGATCATGGTGGTGGTGCAGCCTGAGGATGCCTCCGCCCAGGTGGCGGTGGTTTCATCCCCCAGCAGTGATGCCAAGCCCAAGGCTGCCGCTGGACGAAAAGTGATTTCCACGAAGTCATCCGCTAAACCGGACTTGGAGGATCGCAAGGCCCTTCCTAAGAAGGTGGACGTTCAGATCGAAGAGGAGAGCGCAACGGCCAAGACAGGGCTGCGCCGCCGTCGCTCTTCGGCCAGGAAGAAAGTGGCTGTCTCTTAGCCGCTGATGTTTCTAGCCATCGCTGTCTTTTAGCCTGGCAGAATGCTATGGCAGAATGCCACGACAGAACGTTATATCGGGGAGCCCTGGTGCAACGTTCTGTCATGCTTGGCTCGCTCCCCATTCACAAACCGAAAAGAACCCCCGCAAGCGCCTAGATGTTCGTAACAATGGGGGCTCGTTCTATTGAAAAAGCACCATGGATCCCAAGCTTGTTTTGTTGGCATTGACCGTATTGTTCACTGGGGCGACGTTGTTCTTTGGCACCAAGAATGGTTACTACGATACTGACAACTACCACGGCAATGGCTCAGCCCATTAGGCTCTGCTACCAGGCGGTTTGCTTGGTTTGATCCTTGGGGTAGTCAAAGTGAGCGGCAAGGGTCTTAGGTTGGGATACCAGCTTGGGTTGGAAAGGTGGTGGGGCAAGGGCAATTTCTCCAGGGGCAGCGCCCCTCTGGCGGTTCGGCCTGGTCGGCAGGAGGTAGGGCCATGACGCCATCACCCAGCCAACGATTTGCCCAGCGCCAGGCTGGCGCAGCTTTTCCTGCCCAGGCGGTTTGTCTGTCGGTGGAGCTTTTGGGTAGCCGGGTGATTTCAGCTTCCCAGGATGGTTTGGGGGTGAGGCTACAACTGGGCCCCTACCAACTTTTGTTTGACTGTGGCGCTGGGGTGCCAGCGCGGCTCTCGCCGTTGGTCGCCGATCGCCCTTTATCCAATCAGGTCGCGCCAGGTTTAGGCCCCACTGCGGAGCCTCTGGAGCCGGAGCGCTCAGCTCCTGTCGGGGAGCCGCGATCGCCCCTCAATTTTGCCTTCTGTAGCCATGCCCATGGCGACCATGCAGCGGGGTTCTGGGATCTCCATCAAGCCCGACCGGAGCTGCCGATCCTCGCCAGTGCTGCGACGGCTTACCTGTTATCCCTCAACTGGCCAGGGCAAGACATCCCTAACTTTTGCCAGGCCCTGGCCTGGAGCAGTCCCCAGGCCCTGACAGAAGACCTCAGCGTGACGCTGTTCCCGGCGGGGCATTTGCCGGGGGCAGCGGTCATCATCGTGACCTATCAGCCTCCCGTAGCCGATGCCTCCAGCAGCGGTGGAGCATCCCCCCAGCCATTGCCCCCAAAACCCTTGCGGGTGGCCTATCTGGGGGATTGTTTTTTGTCCAGCACGCGCTGTGTCGAAGGCTTGGACCTGGACCGGCTGCGGGGGCTGAAGCCGGACCTGCTGATTGCCGATGGCACCTGTGGCACCGCCCGCCACCCCCGCCGCCGCCAGCAGGAGAATCACCTTGTAGAGGGGCTGAGCGCCGCAATCGCCCAGGGCAATTCCATCCTCATGCCCTTGGATGCGATCGGCCTGGCCCAGGAGCTGATTTTGCTGTTGCGCAGCCACCATAGCTGCACCGGCCAAGATTGGGACATTTGGGTGGACAAACGCATTGGGGAAGGCTGCGATCGCTATCTGGAGCTGCTGAACGAAATGCCCCAGGCCACCCAAAACTTCGCCCGCCACCAGGCTTTGTTCTGGGATCAGCGGGTGCGGCCTCGGGTGCATCGCCTCAGCTCCTACCACAGTTTTAGCCTCGCCTCTCGACCCAGCATTTTGCTGCTGGATCCCCAAACCAATTGGAGCCAGTTCCTGCGCAACCAAGCCATGAGCTGGCAGCTCTGGCTGCCCGAGGAGGGCGAGGTCGAGGGTTTGGAACGCTTTGGGGGGATGGGCAGTGCGGCGATCGCCAACGTCGATGGGGAAGTTCATCGAGCAGTGAGGGGGGAGGTAAGGGGGGAAGTGAGGGGGGAAGCCAGTGGGGGAGATAACCGGGCTCCCTGCAATCGCCTCTCCAGTGGCCCGTTCCAGGATCTGCTCCAAACCCCGGCCTTTGCCCAGCAGTCTGCCCGCAGCCTGCGCAGTTTGCAGACTTTGATGCAAACCGGCCAGCTCAGCCTGCACCGCTATCGGCTCACCGACCACTGCGATCGCCTCGGCACCACGCAGTTAATCCACAATTTGCGGCCCCAGCACCTGCTACTGGTCCACGGTGGCCATGCTGGAGCCCTGGAGTCCTTGGCAGGCCTAGAAGAGCTGCGCAGCCGCTACTGTGTGCATCTGCCCCAGCCGGGGGTGGAGATATCCCTCTCCATTAGCCAGTCCTTTTTTCAGCCTCCCACCCCAGAACAGCGCTACGACGGTGAATTGGATGAGGATGCAGGGGGCATTCTATTAACGCTGGATGAAAAAAT
This sequence comes from Synechococcales cyanobacterium RM1_1_8, assembly GCA_012032745.1. Lineage (GTDB taxonomy): Bacteria > Cyanobacteriota > Cyanobacteriia > PCC-9006 > JAAUQQ01 > JAAUQQ01. The sequence continues at coordinate 27,782 of JAAUQQ010000005.1, read as the reverse complement.
CGCCCAGGACCATCGCTGGGCCGCCTTCTCGGAAACGGGCTTGCTGGAGGTGCAGTGGCAGGCCGAGGGGTTGCTGATTCGGGGCATTTCGCCCAAGGCACTGCTGGGCCAAGGCAGGGACAACAGCCGCGAGGGCTCCGCCAGCTTCCGCAGGAATCGCCGCCCCAGCGACTGTTGCAACACCTGCCTGTTTTATCGCAATCAATATTGCCGCAATCCAGATTCCCCCCTCGAAAGTGTGCGCGTTTTGCCCCAGGGCTATTGTCCCCAGTTCGCGCGCCTCAACCCGCCTCCGATGTCGCCTTAAATCGGGGGGCTGGCCATGGCAGCAACTGTTTCCTCGGTAACGGTCTGTGGAGATGATTCAGGGAGATACTAGACTACAAATAAAGGGCTCTCAGCATCTGGATTCTGGCAAACAGCGATGCCTGGAAAAGCAGCCGTCACGGTTCCAAGACCCGTCACTCTCCCCACACCCATTACCCTCCCCAAACCCATTACCTCTCCAAGATTGATTACTTTGCAGACAGCCACGACTTTGCAGACAGCCACGACTTTGCAGACAGCCACGACTTTGCAGACAGCCACTACAACAACCATGACTCGACTCCTCTCCCATCGTTTTGCAACCCTGGGCCGCCAGGTTCTCGGAGGGCTGTTGGCGATGGCTGTGACCTGGTTGAGCTGGGGCAGCCCGGCCCTGGCCGCGCGCCCAGCAGCCCCCACCAGCTTGAGCGCTGCCCAAACCGCCCAAATTAGCAAAGCCCGCACTCAGCTCACCACTGCCCAATCCCGTCTGGATGAGCTACAGCGCTACATCGCCAGCGAGGATTGGACCAACACCAGCAACTTTATCCATGGCCCCTTGGGTGACCTGCGCCGCCAAGCTGCAACCATTAACCGCAATTTGTTAAGCAGCAAGGACCAACAAAAAGCCCGCAGCCAGGCCAGGGAACTCATGGCCCATATTGAGCGGCTCGACATGGCCGCCAAGGACCGCAATGCCCGTCTCGCAACCAAGGAATACGGTCTCGCGGTGGCAGATCTCTCTGCCTATCTCGACCTCGTTCCCGCTGTCGGGCCATGACCCACGGTGAGCTCTCTCGCCACCATCCCTTGGCGATCGCTCCAGGAAGCGCCGAGTCCATCCCCCATCTGGACTGCCAAGCGAGCCGTGATAGGCTCTTGACAATTTGGTTGAGCCGTTTAAGATTCTAACCAAACAACCCGCCGCTCCCTTGCCGAGCCCTGCTGGGCAGATTTTGATTTTCAGAACAAATTTGTTTTGGGAGACAGCACTGCTCGGACAGGCTAGACGCCTCTCGAAAAGCCGGTAAGTTCTGAGTTGTTTGTGAGTCACAACAGCCCCTGGGGTGACTTATAGGTGGTTCGTGGGTGAGCCAATTGTGTGTGTGAGTCATGTACCGCTGGCTAGGGTCGTCAAACCTCGTCCCCAGTGCTGACAGCGATGCGATTTCTGTGAGGAGTGAATTGAATGCAGTGGTCTTCTAAGACGTCATCGTCTGGCTCGGATGGTGCTGATTTCCCATGTTCTGACGGGGGGACAGTTTACCCCTTGTCCGGTTTGCCGCTGGGTCAGCCAGGAGAGAGCTTGTCTGGAAGCTTACCTGGAAGTTTCTTGGGGAGGACAAGCTGGGGCCGTGAATCAGCTCCCATTGGGCTGTTTGACAGCGGGGTCGGTGGCGTCACGGTGCTGCGGGAGCTCTATGAACAGATGCCCCACGAATCGGTGGTTTACTTTGGCGACACCGCCCGCCTTCCCTATGGCAAGCGCTCCGCTGAAGAGATCATTGAATTCGCCCATGAAATCCTGGAATGGATGGGTCAGCAGGGCGTCAAGATGGTGATCATGGCCTGCAATACCAGCTCTGCCTTGGCCTTGGAAGCGGTCCAAGGAAAATATGACTTCCCGATTCTCGGCTTAATTTTGCCGGGGGCTCGGGCAGCGGTGCGCAATGGCTCTCGCATTGGTGTGATTTCCACAGAGGCGACGGCCAAGAGTCAAGCCTACGCCCAGGCGATCGCCGAAATCAATGCCGAAGCCCAGGTTTGGCAAGTGGGCTGCCCCCCCTTCGTCCCCTTGATCGAAGGCAACCGCATCTTTGAAGCTGAAACAGAACTGATTGTGCGGGACTACCTCGCGCCCCTGCTACAGCAGCAGATCGACACCCTTGTCTATGGCTGCACCCACTATCCCTACCTAGAGCCCGTGCTGCGCAAAATCTTGCCAGATTCAGTCGCGCTAATTGACCCCGCCAGCCATGTGGTTTCCGCCGCCGCCAAAGAGCTAGATGCCCTAGGACTGCGCAGCACGAGCCAACCCCGCCCTACTTTTTTTGCCGTTAGCGGCCAGCCCCAACCCTTCGCCGCCATGGCAACCCAAATGTTGGGCTACTGTCCCCAAGTGGAACAGGTGCTTCTACCGACCTTGATTTCCAACGTCGCATCGCCACTGCTGGACGCTGCCTGAGCCCTGCGGATGGCAATTCCCAACCCTATAAGTGACCCCATTGACTGCGGCAGATCTGCTGAGCCCAGAATGAGCAAATACTCATCTTGGGCTCTGGCTGTGGGGCCTAGGGTTACGATTGAAGCCTTGGCTCACCGGGGTGGCCTAGGCCTTTCCCAGGGGCGGCGAGGCAACGTCTGAGAATGGCTCAAACCCCGGCTCCAGGAGAATTCTCTGAGCTCGAATGCCATGGCCAGGCAGGGCTCCTCCCCATCTGTGCCCCGCGCCCTGCGCCAATCCTCCCAGGCTGTGAGTGCGAGAAGACTAGGCTTGCCTTAGAATTAATGATAAGAAACTGTAAAATTTCGTAACGCCCAAGCAGGCTAATCCATGACCTCAACCATCTCCGTTTTTGCTTCGGTCGAGGCAGACCTAGAGTTGCTCTCCAAGAATCTCAAGGAACTCATCGGAGCACGCCACCCCATTTTGCACGCAGCAGCGGAGCATCTGTTTGGGGCGGGGGGAAAGCGGTTGCGGCCAGCGGTGGTGTTTCTGGTGGCGCGGGCAACCCTGGGGGGGGCCGAGCTGACGGCGCGCCACCGTCGCCTCGCCGAAATTACAGAGATGATCCACACCGCCAGCCTGGTCCACGATGATGTTGTGGATGAGTCTGAGCTGCGGCGGGGCGCACCCACTGTCAACAATAGCTTTGATAATCGTGTTGCCGTGCTGGCGGGGGATTTCCTCTTTGCCCAATCGTCCTGGTATCTGGCAAACCTCGACAATCTACAGGTCGTCAAGCTGCTGTCCCAGGTGATTATGGACCTGGCGGAAGGCGAAATCTTGCAGGGGCTGAACTGTTTCGGTGTGGACCTTTCCCTGGAGGCCTACCTAGAGAAGAGCTATTTTAAGACCGCATCCCTGATTGCCAACAGCGCCAAGGCCGCCGCCGTGCTCAGCGATGTGTCTGACGCCCAGCAGGAAGACCTGTACCAATATGGCCGCAACCTTGGCTTGGCTTTTCAGATTGTCGATGACATCTTGGATTTCACGGGGTCCGCTGATGTTCTGGGCAAGCCTGCGGCATCGGATATGCGCAGCGGCAACCTCACGGCTCCCGTGCTCTATGCTCTGGAAGAGGAGCCGGAGCTCAAGACGTTCATTGATCGCGAGTTTGCCCAGGATGGAGATTGGGAGAATGCTTTGGCCCTGGTGCGCAACGGTAACGGCATTGAGCGCACCAGACAACTGGCTAGCCGTCACGCCCAGCTAGCGATCGGCTCATTGGCCAGCCTGCCTGCTTCTCCAGCTCGACAAACGTTGATCGATTTGGCTGATTATGTGGTGAGCCGCTTGTATTAGGGCTCTAGGCAGACTTGAACGCTCTCTAAATGCCGTCCATGACTGCCTTGTCCCAATCACCGCAAGTTTCAACAGTGGCGACGCTGCACAATCATTCAGCTTCGCGGCTGCCGAGGGAGGTCTTGAGCGAGTCTAAGCCTTTCTTGACCCGGCGTGAGACTGTCACGGTGCTGATTCCCATCCGTTCAGCGGTCTCTCGCTGGGTCAGATCGTGGAGGAAGACAAATTCTAAAATTTCGCGGGTGCGGTGTTCAATTTTTGACAGGGCTTGCTGGAGGCGAATTTGATCATCCTGGGCCAATTGAAAACTTTTGTAGCGGGGGTCTGCCAAGAGCTGCGCCATGGAACTGGAGCCTTCATCTGCATCCTGTAGGGGCGCATCGAGGCTGAGGGGAGAACGGTTGCTGTGGGCCAGTTTGACCTCTTGCCATTCAGGGACGGAAATTTCTAAATAGTCGGCGATTTCCGGATCCGTGGGCAGGCGATGTTCCAGGCTGTGGACCTTGCGCACGAAGCTAGCGGCTTTTTGGCGCAGCTCTTGCCAGCGGCGGGGGATGCGGATGGTTGTGCCGCGATCGCGCAGATAATGTTGAATCTCGCCGCGAATGTAGGGAATGGCGAAGGAACTAAACGCCCGGCCCCGGCCCACATCGAATCGCTCCACGGCCCGGATCAAGCCCAAACTGCCCACCTGCAGCAGATCGTCATAGGATTCATTGCACTGCTTGACCCAATGGATGGCCTCCCGACGCACCAGGCCAAAATTGAGCTCAACTAGGCGATTGCGCAAGGCTGCGGTGGGAGCCTCGCGATAGTCCCGAAGAAGCTCTAGGCTATCGCGCTTAAGCTGATGGCTGTGAGTCTTGTCCATGTCAGATGTAAACCTTGAGCATTGTCGAAGCTGAGTTGAAGCGGCGCTCAAACGCCAGCCGTTTGCAGCGATTCTGGATTTGGGGGAGTAGGTGAAATTCCCCGGCGATTCGGGCTAAACCAGCGATCGCGAGAAGTTCACCTGCCCATGTAAGCTTCTCCATCCACAGTGGCCCATTCCCGGCGCTTCGCAGAACCCCAGCATTTCAAAGCAGGCGATGGACATTCGGGGCAGATGGCCCAGGGCTTCGGCTGAAACGTTTGATTCGCCCCCGCCAGGTGAGCCGAACCGTCCGAGCATTTCCACTATGGGTTGTGGCAGCAGGGCTCAACAACGGAACTTACACTGAGCCCAGTCCCATTGAGGGGCTGGAAGGCAGTATTTTCAGCATGGGAGCCTTGGTATGGGATCCCTAGTCTGACGCCCTTGGGATTATGTCAAATGTTACTCCCGTTAGATGGTACTCCAGGATTCTTCATCCGGAAGATTGACGTAACTTTATTCAATCTTGTCGTCTCGGGCTAGGCATTGCCTGGCTGGGGGGCACAATCTTTGCAAGCGGTGGCAGCTCAGCCCTGGAATGTGAATGCCCGGCAAAGCTCCAGCGAGTCTAGCCAGGGGGCTGTTCGCTGGATTCTGGGGTGGTTTGGCTGGCCTTGTAGTCTTGAATTGCATAGTCGCGAAAGCGTTCTAGGTCTGCTTTGAGGCTGGACTCGACGACGCTGCCCACGGAAAGGGTCGCCATCAGCGGCACTAAGATGCCCGGTACACCGTAGGCGACGGTGAGTTTGACGATGCTGTTGTCTTTGCGGTCATAGAAGCGAATCGCGCCTCGGTTGGGCAGGCCATCGACCGATTCCCATTGGATGAGTTGCAGGGGCTGGAGTTTGAGAATGCGCGATCGCCAATTAAATGAAAAACTATTGGCCTTCATCTCCCAAACCGACAGGCTGGGATCGGTCTCGGACAGGGTCACCGAATGGATCCACTTCATCCAATGGGGCATTTGCTCCAGGTTGGACCAAAGCGACCAGACATGTTCGACGGGGGTGGGAACTTCCACCTGGACGCTGTGCTCTAGCCAATCGGTCACCTAGCTATCCCCCATGATCTGGGGCACTCGAATGAAATCGCCATCGCGCTCGGGTGCACAATCTAGAATCTGATCCCGGTTGGGCGCAGGGGTGAGAATATCCTGGCGGCAGACATTGCTGACATCGATCGCCCGAGTTGTGGGTTCGATGCCATCGGTGTCCAGCTCGCTCAACTGTTCAAAATAGTCCAGGATGCTGTTGAGCTGGCCGGTCAGGGCGGTTTCTTCGGATGCGGTCAGGGCCAAGCGGGAGAGGTTGGCCACATGACGGACTTGGTCGCGGTCAATCATGACAGTCTGGGAATGGGGAGTCGGATGGAAGCCCCTCTCCCAAAGCGGGAGAGGGATTTAGGGTGGGGATCGCTAAACCTATGGCCGAGTCTACTCGGGAAAAGCCCTAGAAAAAAGCATCGATGTTGGCCCGACCGGTGGTTTTGAGCCAGTTTTGGGCTTCGATGTAGTTGTTGGGGGCAATGCGCAGGGCCTTGAGCCAATAGTCGGCGGCGATGTCGAAGAATTGCTCTGCTTCATCGTTGTTGCCAGCTTCCTTGGCCCGCTCGCCTTTGTAGTGGTTGATCACGGCGAGGTTGTTGAGGGCCTGGGGCATGCGAGGGTTGAGATCAACGGCCTGGTTGTAGCAGTCGATCGCCTTGGCATGTTCGCCGTTGCTGGCGTGGATCAGGCCGATGTTGTAAAGCACGTAGCTGCGATCGTAGGGATCTTCTTCCAGCTTGAGGGCTTCTTCGTAGTTGTCCAAGGCTTCGGCATATTCGCCATCGGCCTGGGCCGACATGCCATCGCGATAGTAGGCAAAGGCTTCTTTGGAGCGCTTGTTGGTGGGCATGGCCTTGAGGATGAGATCCGCCATGACCGTGAAAGACTTGTCAATGAAGTTGTCGTTGCGTTGGGATCTGGGCATGGCCTAACGAAGAAGGGTTGAGTTGAAGGGTGAGATTAATGAAAGGTTGAAATTGGAAAATGAGGCTGTGACTGTAAACGAGGCTGTGATTGCAAATGAGGCTGTGATTGTAAATGAGGCCGTGACTGTAAAGGGCTGGCCAGGCCAGGCTGTAACCGCAAGCCTGATGGGGAGCTTTAGACACCGCTTTGCAGTCTTTAATGTTTCTTAGTTTATCGTTTGGAGCTCAGCCCATGGGTCGTTGTCAAAAAACGAGATATACCGGCCCTGGAGGAGCGCTGTCCAGAACCGTCCTAGGCTTGGCTGTCTTGTTCCTGGCCGGGGGAAGTTTGGCGGGCTGTCGGGGGGCTGAAAGCCTAGGGTCTGCAGAAAGTTTACGGTCTGCGGAAGGCTCGCGGCCTGTGGAAAGCTCGCGATCTGCTGAGGCTTCACGCGCCCAGGCAGCGGAGCCGGGTGCGGCTGGCATCGCGGCGTCGGATGGGGTGTTGGATGGGGCGTCAGAGCAAGCTGGGCTTGGGGATCCCCTGGGGAGGATGACGCCCCCGTTATCGCCCCCGGTCGAGGGCGATCGCCTGATCTCCCAGCTCCAAGGTCTGATTGGCGAGCGCTATGAAATCGAGGACAGGGCCGCCATCCGCCAGCAGCTCACCGAACAGCTCCAGGGTTTGGGCTTCGATGTAGAAGCCCAAACCTTTGACGATGGCCGGGGTGGCCAGGGCACAAATCTGGTGGCAACCTATGGAGCTGATGCTGGGGGGAAAGACCCAATCGCCGCCGCCAAGAACAGCATTTTAGTGGGAGCCCATTACGATACGGTCCAGGGATCGCCGGGGGCGGATGACAACGGCACGGGGGTGGCGGTGCTGTTGGAGCTGGCGGCGCTGTATGCCCAGGAGCAGCAGGCTGGTCCTAAGCAGTCCGGCCAGGGAAGGCACCCAGAGCCGGGGAGATTGGCGGGGGGCAGCTTAGCGGGGGGGCGATCGCTCACCCTGGTGTTTTTCGACCTAGAGGAAGCAGGGCTCCTGGGCAGTCTGGCTTTCACAGCCCAGCCGGAGAACCTGCGCCCCATCCACAGCGCCGTGATTTTGGACATGTTGGGGGCGAGTTGCGGGGAGCCGGGCTGTCAGCAATATCCCGCAGCCCTGGAGGGCAGCCTCTTGCAGGGAAAGGCCCTGAGCGATGTGGGGGATTTTATTGCGGTGGTGGGGGAGGCCAATCGCTTGGATTTGCTGGGGGTGTTTGGCGGTGGAGCCGATGCCCAGGAGGCTGCTGGCGGGGAGGATGCTGGGTCTGATGCCCCGCTGACTGCCCAGCCCCGTAACGCCCGGCCCGATGTCCTGCTGGTGCCGGTGCCCCTGAAGGGCCTGTTGACGCCCGACGTGCTGCGCAGCGACCATGCCCCATTTTGGTTGAATGGCGTGGGGGCGGTGTTGGTGACGGATACGGCCAATTTGCGTAGCCCCCACTATCACCAGCCTTCGGATGATTTTCCAACCTGGATCCAGCGTTTTTGTGGGGACGGCCCAGGTGGTGGTGGATGGGGTCTGGCGGCTGTTGGTCCCGCCCGCTGGAGGGTGAGCGCTGGTTGAATCCTGGGCTAAACCGTCTGGGCCAAACCTAGCTAAAGTCTAGCTCCAGTCTTCGCGATCGCCATCTGCCCCAACATAGGCACGGCCCTGGGCGTGGATCTCTCGGGTCCTAGCAAACAGGCTGTCTTCGGTCAAGTCCCAGCGTTTGAGGGCGATGGCGAGATCCTTCTTGATGTCCGCTGCGCCGGGAAAGCCGTTGTAGCGAATCGCCAGGCGGGCCAGCTCGACCAAGCTGAGGTCTGTGGCCTCCCCCTGGAGGATGCCATCGAGGGTGGTGCGATCTTTGCGCCATTGGGGATGGACTTGGGGGGCAACTTTGGAGGTGACTGGGGGATTGGTCGGGGTTGAAGCTTTGGAGTCTGCCATATCGTGCGAAATCCGTGAGAATGGAGGAACGTTCTGCTTGATCGGTTCGATCAAGCCTGTCCTATCAAATATCCCTAGTTTATGGCCCAGCCTTCCACCGCTTCACCCGGCTTTGCTGAGACGGCCCCCGATCTCGCGGCTGATCTCGCGGCTCATCCTCTCGCCCCTGGGATCGATCCTGGATCGTCAGCCACGGTGTCCCTGGCCGTGACGGGCATGAAATGTGCAGGCTGTGTGGGGGCGGTGGAGCGCAAGTTGTTGCAGCAGCCGGGGGTGCAATCGGCCAATGTGAATTTGGTCACCCAGGTGGCGACGGTGGTCTACAAGCCAGATCCAGGCGAGCCGGACCGGATCACTGGCCAAGCCTTGGCGGAGCAGCTCACGGAAATTGGCTTTCCGAGCCAGCCGCGCGATCGCAGCCAACCTTCCACTCCCAACACCGGCAAAAATTCAGTGGATCCCCTGGGCGATCGCCTGGGCCAGCTCATCCTGGCCGGATTGCTGATTGTGCTGTCTAGCCTGGGCCACCTGGACCAGCTCCTGGGACAGCGTCTGGGCCTCCACTGGGCGCTGCTGGATCAAATCTGGCTCCACTGGGGCCTGGCCACGGCCACCCTGGTGCTCTGCCGCTCGATTGTGCAAAACGGCTGGCAGGGGCTGCGCCAGGGCTTCCCAAACATGAATACCCTCGTCAGCCTCGGGGCGCTGAGTGCCTATGGGGCCAGCTTGGTGGCGCTGCTCTGGCCCCGGCTGGGCTGGGAGTGTTTTTTCGATGAGCCGGTGATGATGCTGGGCTTTATTTTGCTGGGGCGCACCCTGGAACAGCAGGCCCGCCATCGGGCCAGTCAGTCGCTGCGATCGCTGCTGTCCCTCCAGCCCCCCCTGGCCCAGGTGTTGCTGCCGCTGGCGCAAAACGATGCGACCCCTGGCGATGACCCAGATCTGGCCCTGCTCCAGCGCCCGGTGGTCGAAGTCGCAGTGGCCCAACTGCGGGTGGGCGAACAGTTGCGGGTGCTGCCCAGCGAACGCATTCCGGTGGATGGCAAAGTTTTGGCGGGCCAGAGCAGCGTCGATGAATCGATGTTGACGGGGGAGTTTGAACCGGTCTCGAAGTGCCCGGCTGGCGAACCCGAATCGCCTGCTCGTAAACAACAGGTCACTAAACAACAATCGGTCAGCGCAGGCAGCCTCAATCTTTCAGGGCCGCTGATCATCGAAGTCACCCGCACCGGCAGCGAAACCACCCTGGCCCGCATCATCGACCTCGTGGAATCCGCCCAGGCTCGCAAGGCTCCGATCCAGCAGCTCGCCGACCGAGTGGCGGGCTATTTTTCCTATGGCGTTATGACCTTGGCCCTGATGACGTTTGGGTTTTGGTGGAGCCTGGGGACGCGGCTCTGGCCCCAGGTGTTGACGGTGCAGGAGAGCTGGATGATGGGGATGCACCATGCGATGGCCCCGGCGATGGCCCCGGCGATGGCCCCGGCGATGGCTCCGGCGATGGCATCGACTGAACCCATGCTGGGCGGAGCGGCCCTGGTCAGCTCGCCGCTGTTGTTGAGCTTGAAATTGGCGATCGCGTCCTTGTGATCGCCTGTCCCTGCGCCCTCGGCCTGGCCACCCCCACGGCCATGTTGGTCGGCTCCAGCCTCGGGGCTGAATGGGGCCTGCTAATTCGCGGTGGCGATGTTTTAGAACAGCTAGAGCGCATCGACACCGTGGTCCTAGACAAGACCGGCACCCTGACCACCGGACAGCCTCGGGTGACGGACCTGTGGCTCGATCCCGCCGCCGGGGATGATTGGCAGGGCCAGGGGGGGCGCGATCGCCTCCTCCAGCTCGCCGCCAGCCTGGAAGCCAGCACCCGCCATCCCCTCGGCCTCGCCATCCAGCGTCAGGCCCAACAGCTCGGCCTGCCCCTGCTGCCCGTCATCCACAGTCAAACCCAGCCAGGCCAAGGCGTCATCGGCCAGCCAGTCGGTCAGCTAGAAGGGGCAGACCCCCACCCCGCCCTAAAACTCGGCCAGCAGACCTGGCTCCAAGCCCAGGGCCTAGCGGGTTCAGCCGCCCTCCAAGCCCAGGCCGAAGCCTACGGGGCCGCAGGCAAAACCGTCGTGCAGTTCGCCTGGGGCAGCCAGGCGGTGGGTCTCCTGGCCCTCGAAGACAGCCTCAGGCCCGATGCCCAAAGAACCGTGGAGACCTTGGTGGGCCAGGGGAAATCGGTGCAGATCCTGACCGGCGATCGCGCCACCACCGCCCGCGCCATGGCCACCGCCCTCAACCTGGGGGCCGACCAAGTGATCGCCGATGTCCTACCCGCAGACAAAGCAGCCGTGATTGAGCGGCTCCAGGCAGCGGGCCACCGAGTTGCCATGGTGGGCGATGGCATCAATGACGCCCCGGCCCTGGCCCAGGCCGATGTGGGCATTGCCCTGGGGTCCGGCACGGAAGTGGCGATCGAAACCGCCCAGGTGGTGCTGATGGGCGATCGCCTCAGCGACGTCATCGAAGCCTTCCGCCTCAGCCAAGCCACCCTGCAAAAAATCCGCCAAAACCTAATCTGGGCATTTAGCTATAATTTGATTGCCTTGCCTGTGGCAGCGGGGCTGTTGCTGCCACAATTTGGCTTCGCCCTCAGCCCGGCCCTAGCCGGAGCCATGATGGCCTTCAGCTCAGTCAGTGTGGTCACCAATTCGCTCCTGCTGCGCCGCCTGGCCCGTCCGGGCCATTCTTCCTGAGGTGCGGCCAAACTTGCTACACTGAGGGCGGTTTCGGGCAAACTTAGTACAGTCAGCCTAGGATGTTAGTGAGCCTAGGACTCTAGTGATGGGCTGTGGGCAAACGCTCTGGGAAGACAATCGCCAGCTTCTGAACCCCAGTCCCAGCAGCTTCGTTTCAAAGTCCTCTCGTCCTGCAATCATGGTGCCAGAGAAAACGCTGCGGCGCTGAGTTGTCCAAAGACCATGTTTAAGTCAGATCAAATCTTGGATCGCGCGATGCCGGTGGATCCGCACTTCGGACATCTCCTCATTATTGAAGACGATAAGGGGCGTCGAGAGTTTATTCTTGATCGCTCCATGTACAGCATTGGGCGGGATCCCCAGTGCGATGTGCGGCTGATCTCCCAGTTTGTCTCCCGCCGCCATGCCACCGTGGTGCAGCTGCCGGATGGCAGCGGCGGTTGCCACTACCGCATCATCGATGGCAACCTCAAGGGCAGGCCCAGCTCCAACGGCATCCTGGTCAATGGCCAAAAGGTCCAGGCCCACGATCTCAAAAACGAGGATGAGATTGTTTTTGGTCCCAGCGTCCGGGCGATTTACTACTATTTGCAGCGCGATGCGATCGCCACCATCCCCCCAGATGAGTTCGACATCACCCTAATCAGTCCCAACATGGTGGATGACGATACCAGCAACCAATAGGCTCCAGTTAGGCTAGTACAGAAACTTACGCCCTGTTGTACTAGGGCGGGAGAATGGGCCACAAAAAGCCCCTGGTTTTGAGCGATCTGCTCTTCCAGGGGCTTTGATTTTTTCGCTTGTTTGCTTTTTCTTGGGGTGCGGGCTACGTGCTTTGCTCGCCTACGGTTTCGGCCCCAAATCCGCCCAGAAGCTCAATCTCGACCCCCTAGATCGCGACGATATCCCAACCCTCAGTGTTCTCAAAGGCTTGGTGAATCGAATCCCGCAGCCGACTGCAATGGTTATCGCTGTGGACCGGCAGCTCTTCATTTTTGATCACGACCTCCACCCGAATCTCATCACGGGTCGCACCAGTCTTGTCGATCAGGCCCTCCACCGTCACGAGTTGGGGATAGGGAATGCTGCCGCTGGGCCGCTCCCGAGCCATGACGTAGTCCGCTGTGTCGTGAATGATCTCTAACTGACAGGATTTGAGGACATCCAGTAGGGATTGATGTAAGCCCTCTGTGGGAACCGCCGTGGCTAAAAGGGGATATCGCGCCATACAAACCTGCTCTACAGCTTGGACTCTACATACGATACTAATACTTCACCCAGACTAGTAACTCCGTAAGAAATTCGATGTTGGGTAAGTTCATTGTTTTCGAAGGAATTGATGGCTGTGGCAAGACGACACAGCTCCATCGCCTAGCCCAGTGGCTTCCCCAACAGTTGCTGGAGAAGCAGGTGGTTTTGGGGCAGGCCAGGCCGCACCCTGGGGCAGCGGGTCCAGCAGCGGGGCGATCGCCCCATCTCCTCCTGACCAAAGAACCCGGCGCAACGGAGCTGGGACGAACCCTGCGGCACCTGTTGCTGACGCCCCCAGCCGGGCCGGATGCGGAGCCCATGGCTCCCCCAGCGGAGCTGCTGCTCTACGCCGCCGATCGCGCCCAGCATGTGGCCCAGCAGTTGCGCCCAGCCCTGGCCGCAGGGGCTTGGGTGCTGTGCGATCGCTATGAAGATTCCACCTGGGCCTACCAGGGCAAAGGGCGGGGGCTGGACCTCGACTTGATTGAACAGCTCAATGGCATCGCCACCGATGGTCTCCACAGCGACTTGACGCTTTGGCTGGACCTGGACCCAGCCGAAACTGGGCGGCGGTTGCGCGATCGCGGCCAGGCCGATCGCCTCGAACAGGCCGATGCGGCCTTTCACCAGCGCGTCAGCCAGGGGTTTGCCCAACTGGCCCAGCGCCATCCCCAGCGCATCGTCCGCATCGATGCCCAAGGCTCCGAAGACGAGGTGGCCCAGCGTATCCAACAGGTCGTTTTGGACTGGATGGAACGGGGCCTATTAACCCCTGGCTCACACACCAAGGTCAACTCTGACTAATCCATCATCCACCTCGCTTCAGAGGGCTGCTCCCGTGGAAATTGCTGCTGCTTTTGCCCCCCTGATTGGCCACGATCGCCCCAAAACCCTCCTCACCCAAGCCCTGCTTCAACAGCGGCTGGCCCCGGCCTACCTCTTTGCTGGCCCCGATGGCGTGGGCCGCAGCCTGGCAGCCCGCTGCTTTACCCAGCTTGTGTTTTCCCAGCCCGGCTCAACCCAGCCCGGCTCAACCCAGCCCGGCTCGACTAGATCCCCGGCTGCCCTGGCCCACCGCATCGCCCAGGGCAATCATCCAGATCTTCTCTGGGTCGAGCCCACCTACCTCAGCCAAGGCCAAACCTTCACCGCCCGCGAAGCCGAAGCAGCGGGCCTGAGCCGCAAAACTGCCCCCCAGGTGCGCCTGTCCCAGATCCGCGACATTGCCCGCTTCGTCAGCCGCTCCCCCCTGGAAGCCCCCCGCAGCATCGTTGTGATCGAGCAGGCGGAAACCATGGCCGAAGCCGCTGCCAATGGCTTGCTCAAAACCCTGGAAGAGCCCGGCCAAGCCAGCCTGATTTTGCTGGCCCCCAGCGCCGAGAACCTCCTGCCCACGCTGGTTTCCCGCAGTCAGATGCTGCTGTTTTCGGCCCTAGGGGAGGCCCAGGTGCGGCAAGTCCTACAAAATCTGGGCCAAACGGACCTGCTGGCCAGAGGGGATGTGCTGGCCCTGGCAGAGGGCAGTCCGGGGCGGGCGATCGCCCTCTGGAACCAGCTCCAAGCCATGCCCGAGGATGTGCTGGCTGGCCTGGACGAGATCACGGTCTGGGTTGCGGGCTCAAATCCTGGAAACAAAAACCTTGGCCAAGGCCAGGCATCCCCCAAGGCCGCCCTCACCCTGGCCGCCACGATCACACGCCAGCTCGAACTGAGCCAGCAGGTCTGGCTGATGAACTATTTGCAATATCAGCTTTGGCGGAGCCCCAGCCTCAGCACCGGACCCGGCGGCGGGTTCTCCCTGGGCCTGGCGGAACAGCTCAAATCCATCGAAGCCTCTCGCCGCCTGTTGCTGCGCTATGTTCAGCCCCTGTTGGTCTGGGAGGTGCTGCTCTTGGGCTTCCTGGGCCAGACTGGCAAGGCAGCGGCAGCCTCCCCGGATCGTCTGGAACCCTTCTGAAGGGGGAGAAGGCCAATCGTTCTGTCCCAAATTACGGCTTTCCCCAGGCACCAGCCAACCAGGCCTAGAAGATAGAAGCGAAGATAGAAGCTGAGGCCGAAAACCAAGCCTAGGCTTCTGGAGCAGCCAGGGCAGTGCGGACCTCCGCAGGCAGCTCCAAACAATAGCCCGCGCCGTACACCGTCTTGATAAAGCGGGGATGGCGGGGATCGGGCTCCAGCTTGGTGCGCAGGTGGCGGACATGGACGCGAATCGTCTCAATGTCATCGTTGGGGTCATAGCCCCAGACTTCCTTGAGAATCTCCTGGGGAGAAATCGTCTGGCCATGGCGCTGGAGCAGGCAGTGCAGCAAATCAAACTCCAGGTGGGTCAGCTTGACCGTCCGGTCAAACCAAATCGCTTCAAATCGCTCGGGGATCAGGGTGAGGGGACCATAGTTGAGGATTTCGCTGTGCTTGGCCGCCTGGGGGATGCGATCGGTGCGACGCAGCAGCGCCCTGACCCGAGCCAGCATCTCTTCGAGTTCGAAGGGCTTGGTCAGATAATCATCGGCTCCGGCATTGAACCCTTCGACTTTGTCCTGGGTTTGGGTCAGGGCCGTCAACATCAAAATGGGGACATCGGAGGTGCGCTCATCCCGGCGCAGGCGCTGGCAGACCGTAAAGCCATCCACCCGAGGCAGCATCAGATCTAACATGATCAGATCAGGCACCATCTGCATTGCCAGGGCCTGGCCCTTTAAACCATCCTCAGCCTTGCTCACGTCATAGCCTGCCATCTCTAGATTGATACAGAGAAGTTCAGAAATATTGGGGTCATCGTCAATGACGAGGATGCTGGGTTTCATGGGGCTCTGTCGCTTTGGGGGAATTAATTAGGGTCGGAGAGGTAGCATGACGCTATGTTTTTTTGTGGCGTGTTTTCGTGGCGTGTTTTCCTAACAAGTTTGCGGTGGCGACCCGAGCGTGGCGGGTGCCCTTCTGCCCCAAAGGTGATTATGCCAAGGCTCACCCCTCCAAACAGGCTCAACTCAGGGCCGATCTGACAACCTAATCTGAAAACCTAATCTGAAGACAATGTAATCTATCCTTTCACTCAGTTAAGTATTCCTGTGTTTTTAACAAGCTATCGTAACAATCTCAATTTGTCGCCTGGCTAGGCCTGTCCATAGGCGACGACAAACAGGGTGGCGATGGAGCCAACTGTAGGAGAATCTAAATAAAAGATTAAGAGTTTCGATTTGATCGGCGCAGAGATTTTACGTCGTTAGGATAGGCATCGATACATGGCCAATGATCAAACCAAGTTTGGTGATGGGGAACTGGGCCGGGACGATCGCCCCCAACCCCACCCATACCCCCCCTATCGGCCTCCCCTCCTGCTGCGCCGGGGGATGCCCATGACGCTCCATGGAGCCTTGGTCACCAGTCGTCGCTGGCCCCAGACCTTGGCCGAAGCTGAACCTCCCTATCAGGAGCATTACTTCAGGGGAGCGGGGGGGGTGCCGCTGTTTGGCTGGGTGGCGATCCCCAGGGCGGCGAAGGCAACCCTGGTAGCTACCTATGGCATTACCGGAACGATCGCCGACCAAGCTATGCTCCGCGTCCTGGGGCGCAAGGCCTATGACCAGGGCTACGCCGTAGTGCTGTTCGACTGGCGTGCCCATGGAAAAAGCGCCGAACTGTCGCCGAGTTTGACCTCCGATGGCCTCCAGGAAGGCCCGGACTTTATCCACATTGCCGCCCAGGCGATCGCCCTGGGCGCTCCCCCTCGGATCTGTCTATCGGGCTATTCCCTGGGCGGGCAATTGGCCCTGTGGGGGCTGCGGGCGGCGGAGGATCCCGAGCTGCGCCAGGCAGCGGGCTTGGCCTCGACGGTGCCGGTGACGGGGGTGGTGGTCTGTCCCAATCTGGATGCTTGGCGATCGCTGAACTTTCTGATGGCGGATCCCTGGGGGCGCTATTTGGAGCGGGCGATCGCGCGCGGGCTCAGGCAACTGGCCGAAAAATTGCTCCTGGCCCATCCGGGCAGCTTGGATCCAGGGGCGATCGCGCGGGCGGATTCGATTCTGGCCTTTGACCGGGAGCTGGTGATTGGCAAACTGGGGTTTGAGACCGTAGAAGACTATTACCGAGCCACCAGCCCCCTGGGGTTCATGGGGGAATTGCGATCGCCCTACCGGGTCATCTACGCCGCCGATGATCCCCTGTTCCACCCCAGCCTGGTGCCCGAGCTGGCGGCCCTGGCGAAAGCTTCGCCAGCCCTGGATTTGATGCTGACGCGCTATGGGGGGCATGTGGGGTATTTGAGCGATCGCGCCACCCAGCGGCGCTATGGCGATGCCGATGGCTGGTGGGCCTGCCACCGCACCCTCGATTGGATGGCAATGCAGTGGCAAAGCCCCACAGATCAAGAACACTAAGTTTATAAAACTCCCCAGCAGGATTCGAACCTGCGACCAATCGATTAACAGTCGACCGCTCTACCACTGAGCTACTGAGGATTAAGCCTTAACCAATATACGGGGATTATTCCAGGTTTGGCAAGCGGTTTTTGAAAAAAAACTGGCTAAGTTCGCTCTGCTGAGGCAGGGATGGTGCCTGGCCTGGCCAGAACTGGGGCTTTCCCCTGGGTTTCAACTGCCATCGTTCAGAAGATCTTGGCGCAGCCGGGCCAAACGTGCCTGGACGCTGGCATCGAGGGAGTGGGACAAAAAACGCTTGGCTGGCTTTTTTTGCCTTGGCGCTGGCGCTTGGCCTGTTGGGCCGCGCCCAGGGCCAGGTTAATCAGCTTGAGCGAGGACATCCATTCTGCCCCATAGCCCACGGCAGTCAGCCATTGGGCGCGATCGGACGTGGCCACCACCAGTTGCTGATCGAAGCGGCGAATGTCATTGCGGAAAAACTGGGCACAGGCCCATTCGATGTAGCTGTCTGCGGTTTGCTGAAAATCTGTATAGACGGCGTAGACCTGGGCTGTGAGCTGCTCCTTCGTTCTCTGAGCCGTTTGGTTATAGGCATCGAAGACGATCTCCGTCTCGTAATTGGCCGAGGCGCTGTAGTTAACCACCAGCTCGATGAGCTGACGCCGCGATTCTTCCAGGCCGTCGCGATCGCGAATCGCCTGAAACGTAGGGTGGGCTCCAATTACATTGTAGCCATCGACAAATAGGAGCGTGGCCTTGGGAGCGGGCATGGCGAAGCATCCACAGATAAATCCATTCAATCCAGGAACGCGAATGCGGCCTCGGGATTAAAGTTTAACTGGACAACTTGGCCTCTGCGGAGGTTTGACCGTTGCTTGGGCCGTAGACCGCTCCCAGCCAGGGCTGTGTTTGGAACAAGGCTGTTTTGGAACAAGGTCGTGCTCAATCCCCCCCAACCTGGCTCGCCATCAGCCGCTGCTGGAGCGGCCTCGGCGCGCCCTGGGCGATAACTTTGCCCTTTTCCAACAAAAACGCCCCATCGCAATAGTCCAGCTCATTGAAGCGATGGGTCACCCATAGGGCCGTCAAGCCCCGCTGTTTGACCAGATCGTAGACCCGCTTGACTAGCTCGGTCTGGCTGTCGGGATCGAGCAGGGCCGTAGGTTCATCCAACAGCAGGACATCGCAGTGGCGGGCGATCGCCCCGGCGATCGCCACCCGCTGCTTTTGGCCACCGCTGAGGGCGTAGATCGGTCGCCGCTGCAAATGTTCCAGACTGACCGCCGCCAGGGCTTCAGCCACCCGAGCCTGAACTTGCCGAATCGGCAGGGCCTCTTCAACCAAGCCAAAGGCCACATCGGCCCCCACCGTGGGCATGACAAGCTGGTGGTCAGGGTTTTGAAAAACAAACCCCACCGGAGTTGTCACCTGAATCGCACCTGTCTGGGGGGCCAACAATCCCGCAATCAGGCGCAGCAGCGTGGATTTGCCACAGCCATTGCTGCCCAGAAGCATCCAAAACTCCCCCTTGGGCACCGCCAAACTACAGCCGGTCAAAACCGGCTGGCCGCTGGGCCATTCAAACGCCAGGTCTCGAACTTGAATTCCCCATTCTCTCGCCGGGGCAAGGGCGATGTCGGCCTCGGGCTTGGGACTCATGGGGATTTTCTCTTGTGAACATTCAACTCAATTCAGCCAATTCAGCCAGCCAAACTCAGCCGCTAGCTAACCTCTCCCGCGCCCCGCAGCCGCCTACTCAGCAAAGGCAAAGCCAGGCCGCTTGCCCCCCGTGGCCATGCCGGATTTTTCATAGACCTGGACCGCAGAGATTTCGCTGGTCAAGATCGAAACCTTCTTGTCGGGTTGATGCTCACAGGTCAGCTCTAACAAATTAGGCGTGCCCGATTGAATCGCAGCCATGACCTGCTGATAGACCTGCTCGGCCCCCTCTGCTTCCTTGCGCTGGACGGACATGGGCATGGCCGTCAGTTTCAAATAAATTTCGATGATATGCATGGACCGTTGCTCTAGTAAGGCTCCCAGCCGTTCAGCATAGCAAGGGATGACTCGTTTTGGGGGCTGGATGGGTTTCTAGGTCGCGGCCATGGTGCGGTCATGGCGCGGTCATGGTGCTGCTGTTTACGGGGCGATCGCTCCCCCAACTGTTAACATCCCATTAAAACTTGCTCTCCAGTTGATTCACGAATCGAGATCAGTGCCTATAATGTGAAACATAAGGTAAAGAATCGTAAATAATCCCTCTCATGTTCTCCCCCATCCCCTTGGTGTTTTCTGGGGCGGTTTGGGCGGTCGGGCTTGGGAGGCGCAATTTTGCCTAACGTCTAAGGGACGTGGTGTCTACACGACACCACGTCCCACTCACATCACGATTCGGAGATCACACATGACCATCGCAATGGGACGCGCAGGTCAGGAACGGGGGCTATTTGATGCCGTCGATGACTGGCTAAAGCGCGACAGATTCGTTTTTGTTGGCTGGTCCGGTATTCTGCTCTTCCCCTGCGCCTACATGGCGCTGGGCGGCTGGCTGACCGGTACCACCTTTGTTACATCCTGGTACACCCACGGCCTCGCTAGCTCCTACCTGGAAGGCTGCAACTTTTTGACCGTTGCGGTCTCCTCCCCCGCAGATGCCATGGGTCACTCCCTGCTGCTGCTCTGGGGCCCCGAGGCCCAAGGCGACTTCGTGCGCTGGTGCCAGATTGGCGGCCTCTGGGCCTTTGTTGCCCTCCACGGCGCTTTTGCCCTGATTGGCTTCATGCTGCGTCAGTTTGAAATCGCCCGCCTGGTGGGAGTTCGCCCTTACAACGCCCTGGCGTTCTCGGCACCGATTGCCGTGTTCACCAGCGTCTTCTTGATTTATCCCCTGGGTCAATCGAGCTGGTTCTTTGCACCCAGCTTCGGTGTGGCGGGCATTTTCCGCTTCATCCTGTTTGTCCAGGGCTTCCACAACTTCACCCTCAACCCCTTCCACATGATGGGCGTGGCCGGTGTGCTGGGCGGTGCGCTGCTCTGCGCCATCCATGGTGCAACGGTGGAGAACACGCTGTTTGAGGACTCGGACCAAGCGAACACCTTCCGTGCGTTTGAGCCGACCCAAGCTGAAGAGACCTACTCGATGGTGACGGCGAACCGATTCTGGTCCCAGATTTTCGGGATTGCCTTCTCCAACAAGCGTTGGTTGCACTTTTTCATGCTGTTTGTGCCGGTGACGGGCCTGTGGATGGCGTCGATTGGTATTATCGGTATTGCTTTGAACCTGCGGGCCTATGACTTTGTGTCCCAGGAATTGCGTGCGGCTGAGGATCCTGAGTTTGAGACGTTCTACACCAAGAACATCTTGCTGAACGAGGGCATGCGTGCCTGGATGGCAGCCCAGGATCAGCCCCATGAGCACTTTGTCTTCCCTGAGGAGGTTCTGCCCCGTGGTAACGCTCTCTAATAACGTTTTAGGTGGCGGTCGCGATATCGAGTCCACAGGCTATGCCTGGTGGTCCGGTAACGCCCGCTTGATCAATCTGTCCGGTCGTCTGCTGGGTGCCCACGTGGCCCACGCTGGCTTGATCGTGTTTTGGACCGGTGCGATGACCCTGTTTGAGGTCTCTCACTTCATTCCCGAGAAGCCTTTCTATGAGCAAGGCTTCATTCTGCTTCCCCACCTGGCAACCCTCGGCTTCGGTGTCGGTCCCGGTGGCGAAGTGATCAACACCTTCCCCTATTTTGTGGTGGGTGTGCTGCACTTGATTTCCTCGGCAGTGCTGGGCTTGGGTGGCATCTACCACGCCCTGCGTGGCCCTGAGACCCTGGAAGAATATTCTGCATTCTTCAGCCAGGACTGGAAAGACAAGAACCAGATGACCAACATCATCGGCTACCACCTCATCCTGCTGGGTGGCGGTTGTTTGCTGCTGGTGTTTAAGGCGATGTTCTTTGGCGGTGTCTATGACACTTGGGCTCCGGGCGGTGGCGATGTTCGTGTGATTACGAACCCCACCCTCAACCCCGCCATCATCTTTGGCTATCTGCTCAAGTCTCCCTTCGGTGGTGATGGCTGGATCGTCAGCGTCAACAACATGGAAGACGTGATCGGCGGTCACATTTGGTTGGGCCTGATCTGCATCGGCGGCGGCATCTGGCACATTCTGACGACGCCCTTTGCCTGGGCCCGTCGTGCCCTGGTCTGGAATGGTGAGGCCTACCTCTCTTACAGTCTGGGTGCCCTGTCTTTGATGGGTTTCATCGCTTCGACGATGGTTTGGTACAACAACACGGTCTATCCTTCTGAGTTCTACGGCCCAACCGGTGCTGAAGCTTCCCAGTCCCAGGCCTTTGTGTTTCTGGTGCGTGACCAACGCCTAGGTGCCAACATTGGTTCTGCCCAAGGTCCGACTGGCTTGGGTAAGTACCTGATGCGCTCTCCCACGGGTGAGATCATCTTCGGTGGTGAGACCATGCGTTTTTGGGACTTCCGTGGTCCTTGGCTGGAGCCCCTGCGTGGCCCCAACGGCCTGGACCTGGACAAGATTCAGAACGACATTCAGCCCTGGCAGGTTCGCCGCGCCGCTGAGTACATGACCCATGCCCCTCTGGCTTCGATCAACTCTGTGGGTGGTGTCATTACCGAGCCCAACGCGGTGAACTATGTGAACCTGCGCCAGTGGTTGGCCGGTTCTCACTTCATCCTCGGTTTCTTCTTCTTGGTTGGCCATCTCTGGCATGCAGGTCGCGCCCGCGCTGCTGCTGCTGGCTTTGAGAAGGGTCTGGATCGTGAGACTGAGCCCGTGCTCGCCATGCCTGACTTGGATTAATTGCCGTGGGCTGATCTTGCTGGTCTAGGCTTTGGGTCAGTTGAGGTTTCACCCTAGTAGCGCTTAATTCAGTCCCTGAGTGCCCCGACAGCTAGCTGTTGGGGCCACTCGTTTGTTAATGCTGCCGTTTGCCAATTGGACCAGCCCCCAGTGCCCGCCAGGCAAACTGCGAGGGATTAGCAATCTAAGGCAGGACAAAATCTGCTTTGAGATGCCTGAAATGCTTATGGGCTCAAAGGCCCCTGGGTCTGGGGCCTCGGCTCAAACTCTTACCCACGATTTTCATCATCCTACCTTGTCCGTTAATTCAGCCCAAGCTCATAAGAAGCGGGAACATCAGGCGTGATTAGCGCACCACCCGCCACGGTTTTACCGCTATCAGCCAATGTCCAAATCACAGTCTGGGAGGTGCCTGGATGACGCCAGACAACATCTGCACCCTCGTCGCAGTTATAGTCTCCAACGCCTTGAATCTCCCATCCAAGGTCCGGACTAGACGCATTGTTAGAGCCAATAGCTGCACCACTGCCTGGTAGTAGATCTAAACCATCCATATACCAAATGGCTGTCGTAGCTGTAACGGTGTTGCGCCATATAACATCTGGCTTAGAGTCTCCGTTTAGGTCACCCATGCCTTGAATTTGCCACTCTAGACCAGGAGCTACTAAAACACCACCACCGAGTAAAGGAATATCAGAATTGTTCGTTCCGCTATCTAGATACCAGGCAACAATCGTATTGCTAGAGCGATTTCGCCATAATAAATCCTGCTTACCATCTCGATTGATATCCGCCACACTCTCAACAAACCAGCCCCCATCCTGTGGAGACCCAGCATTTATATTAGCCGCTCCCAGAAAATTGCCACCATCCATAAACCAGACGAAAGTAGCTCCCGAGGCAAAATCGCGCCAAACAATATCAGTTTTCCCATCTAGGTTTAAGTCGCCTGTACCTTGGATTTGATAATTCTGACCAAGAACCGTTCCATCGACAATCGCTCCTCGACCGTTGAATGTGTCGCCATCCATGTACCAAAGCACAATCTGGCCAGAATTCGTGTCTCGCCAAACAAGGTCGCTAAAGCCATCGCCGTCAAAATCGTGGCGAGCCACTAACTCTGTATTATGATGTGGCGTTGGTGCGGCCTGGTCAGCAGAGTCTAGCTGTGCTACGAAAAAGCCGCCCCCATTGGTGCCAACGACGATCTTTTGGCCATCTGGACTAAATTCCACCGTTTGCGCCCGCACAACACCTAAGCCAGTATTGTTCAGTTGCCAAGTCTGACCGCGATCGCGCGAAACCAATACCCCCGGAGCATCATTGCTCATCTTCCAGGGATTTTGATTGGTCGTCGCCACCAACAGATTGGGATCAAGTGGGCTCACGGCCAGATCATAGGCCTGTTGCACCTGGGAAAGCCGGGTCCAAGTTCCCGCTTCAAAGCGATAAATGCCCGAATTCACCCCAGGGGAATTCCAGTTGACCACATACAGACGATTGGAATCCTGGGGATCAATCTCCAATTCCATGGACTCCCCATCGCCGGGGCCGCCCAACAGCGTCCAAAGGTTGGCTTTGAATTGGTAGACCCCCAATCGCGTCGCCACATACAGCACCGCCGCCGCCGGATCGCTGACCACATCCGTCGGCGCAGCCAAATCCACTACCTCAGCCCCATTCAGATTCACCTGGCTCCAGGCATTTCCCCCATTGCTCGACTGCCAGAGCTGGCCATTGACCCGTACCCAGAGATAGTTCGGATTGCCCGGCAAGGTGTGAATTTCATAGGCATGGGCGGTTTTGGTTTGGATGCCGCCGGGCTGTCGGGCCAAATAGGCCCAGGTCACCCCGCCATCGCTGCTCTTGGCAATGCCTCGGGGTTCAGTGCTGCCATTGGGCAGTTGCTGGTGCAAAGTAGTGTAGATTGTGCGACCATCGGCTGCAAAGGTCACGTCCCAACCGCCGGAGAACTGGGCGATCGCATTGGTTGAACCATCCGGACGCTCCCGCATATTCCGCCAGCCCACCAGGTCATCCGAAAGCCACAGCCCGCCCTCATCCATCGCTTGAAACACAGCCTGGCTGGGGCGATAGGGATTCCACTCAAAATTGCGACTCACCCAGCCTGAAAACCCCCGCCCCTGCCACTCATTGGCCGACACATTCGCCCGCTGGGAGGTGGCATCTACCCAGGAATTGCCCTGGTTTTCAGAAATGAATGCCGTCACAAATGTCCCCACAATGGCGCGATTTGCATTGGTGGGATCAAAACTAAGCGCCTGGGGACTCATGGCTTCATTGAAGGCGGTATCCGGCTCATTCGTGAGCCGAGTCCAGGAAGCTCCCCCATCGGTGGAGCGGTAGAGCGCATTGGTCTGCGCGTTAGTCTGCGCGTTGGTCTGCCAGTTTGCCCCCGCCATCAGCACGTTGGGATCGGATGGGGCGACTTCAATCACCTGCCAGTTGCTATTGCGATCGCCAGGGGCAATGCCATTGTGAATTTGGCTCCAGGTCACGCCCCCATTCAAGGTTTTGTAAAGCCCAGTATTGGTGCTCACCCAAAGGGTGCCCGGCTGGGTGGGATGGGCTGCAATGTCATTGGCATCGGTCAGAACGCCCCCATTGACCGCCTGCCAACTGGCTCCAAAATTGGTGCTGCGATAGACACCGCGCCCATTGACTGCTGCGTAGAGTGTTCCGCCATCTCCGGCATAGGTTACTTCTTTGATGTTGTAGGCTGAGCCACTGTTGCCGGGGCTGATGCGTCCGCGCAGGGACCAGGTGATGCCATCGTTCGTGCTTTCCCAGACGGCTCCATAGTTGCTTTGGATGCCATTCAAATCATTAAATTCCCGATGGTTGCCGCCAAAGGCCAAGAGCAGACCATTCTGCCCATAGAGAATTCGCTGGATCGGACTGGTCACCCAGGCACCATTGGTAAACTCAGCGGGCATGCCACCGCGCCGAGGCTGCCAGGAACGTCCCCCATCTTGGCTGAGGTAGGGGCCTTCCCGCGTCGCTGCCCAAACCACATTGGGTTCGGTGGGGTGCCAGGTAAATTCTTCAATTTCGTAGGCGGTGGTGAGCCCCGTGGGACGCTGCCAGGACTCGCCGCCATCTAAGCTCAAGCCAATTCCCAACATGTCGCCCCCCATCAGAATGTGGTCCGGGTTGCGAGGATTAAATGAAGTAGAGGTGATCATACCGCCGCTGCCCGGCTCGTTCAGGGGCTGCCAGCGCAGGCTAAGACTGAGGTTGCATTGCTTGCAGCCTCCAGTTGGAGCATTATTCATAG
This sequence comes from Synechococcales cyanobacterium RM1_1_8, assembly GCA_012032745.1. Lineage (GTDB taxonomy): Bacteria > Cyanobacteriota > Cyanobacteriia > PCC-9006 > JAAUQQ01 > JAAUQQ01. Next base: position 2,611 of record JAAUQQ010000005.1, on the reverse strand, counting down.
GAAAGAATGGGAGCGCTTAAGGTTTAGTCAAGGGGAGCAAATCAGGCGAGAAGAGCTCAGGACTAGCTGGGGGCCAGACCGCCGAAAAAGTTGCAGCACCAAAACAGACTTTCGATGGAGAAAGCTTGGGCCAGATATTCTGGGCCAAATATATTGTTGCGACGCAAATCAAAAGATAGATGCCCTAGACCTGTCAGACTTACGAGATGCAGTCCTAGATGCAAAGGCTGAATCCGAAACTAATCCAGAGGATGTTTGAAAATTTGCCAAAGTCAGTGCTTCCATACCCAACAGGCTGGGCTGTGCCTATTTTTTTAGGCAAAAGTAGGGACTATAGGCAGCATCGGCTACAGCCAAGGCTATTCTTCAGCATTGGCTCAGGTTATCCAATGGAAGGTCATTACTTGGAATGTATACAAATAGACCTTATATGACAAGTTTTTTAATGGTTGTCACGTAAAATAAACATATAACTGTCGTTTAAACTACCAAACTGGAGCTGGAATGTTAAGAGCTGGTGACTTGGCAAGCATGGGAGCTCGAAAATTAGCATTGGGCATCCCTGGGCATGTTGGGGACTGGATGGCACGGTCAGGTTTAGCCAGCCGGTGAGTTTGGTCTGGCTCAACCCCAATGTGGCGCTGTTTGGGGCTTTACGGCTGCCCGACAAGTAGTGGCCTGACAAGTCGTTACTCCCTAAGTCGTTGTCCTACAGTAGTGAAGGAACGAGGCTACAATACTCTTCCCCAGGGCCTCCAGGTCCATGCTCTCCCCCCGCTCTGACCCGCTTTGTCCCACCCTACTGCCCGCTGCCCCGACTCCATCCCTGCCATCGCCTACGCCTGGTGCCTCCCCTTCCGGTGCCTCCCCTCCCTGCGCTTGGGCCGAAGTCCTAGTCGATTGTCCCGGCGAGCAGGGCCTTTATACCCAGGGCCTCTATACCTATGGCATCCCCGAGGGCTGGACCGTGGCGGCGGGAGATGTGTTGAGTGTGCCCTTTGGGGCGCGACAGTTGGGGGCGATCGCCCTCCAGTGCCTCCCGCAACTCCCCGCCGAGCTGGATCCCAGCAAAATCCGCAACATCGTTGATGTCGTGGCCCGAGGCTTTTTCCCACCCCACTACTGGCCGCTGCTCGAACAGGTCGCCACCTACTACCACACCCCGCTGATGCAGGTGATTCGCACAGCCCTGCCCCCCAACCTGCTCAGCCGCTCCCAGCGCCGCATCCGCTTGGTGGAGCCCCTCCAGGACAAGGCCCTAGACCTGGGCGAAGTCGAGGCCGATCTCAGCCCCACCGCTGTTCAGTTGCTGGAACTACTGCGCCAGGCCAAGACCGGCAGCTATACCTGGCGCTATCTCCAGCAGAAGCTGCGCGGAGCCCAGGCCGCACTGCAAGAGCTGCGGCGGCGGGGCTGGGTGGAGAGTTTTTTGGAAGCGCCCAGCCAAACCAAGCCCCAGCGCCGCCAGTATGTGACGCTGATCAAAACCCAAGACCCGGACCAGCCCCTGAGCGATCGCCAACAGGCAGTGCTACAGCAACTCCGACAGAGCGGTGGAGAACTGGGGCTGAGCCAGTTGCTCAAGCTGACCCAGGCGAGTGAATCGGTGGTCAAGCGTTTGGCCAGCAAGGGGTTTTTGTCCCTGCAACTGCGGGAAGTCTTGCGGGGAGAGGGCCTGGGAGGAGAAACGGCAGCCAATGGGCTGGCCGCCGACCGGCCCCAGAGCCTGATGTCGGATCAGGCGGTGGCGGTGGCGGCGCTGCGATCGCTACAGTCCTTCCGCCCCGTGTTGCTCCACGGCGTCACGGGCTCGGGCAAGACTGAGGTGTATTTACAGGCGATCGCCCCCATCCTGGCTGAGGGGAAATCGGTCTTGGTCCTTGTGCCAGAAATTGGCCTGACGCCCCAGTTGACCGATCGCTTTCGGCAGCGGTTTGGCGAGGGTGTCTGTGTTTACCACAGCGGCCTGTCGTCGGGGGAACGCTACGACACCTGGCGACAAATGTTGCTAGGACAACCCCAGGTGGTGATTGGTACGCGATCGGCGGTGTTCGCACCGCTGCCCAAGCTGGGGCTGATCGTCCTGGATGAAGAGCATGATGACAGCTTCAAACAGGAACAGCCCATGCCCTGCTACCATGCCCGGACGGTGGCGCTGTGGCGGGGGCAGTTGGCAAATTGCCCAGTGGTTCTGGGCACGGCGACGCCATCGGCGGAAACCTGGGTGCAGTCCTGCGCCCAGGCCAGCAGCAAGGCCAGCGGCAAGGCCAATAGTCCGCCGGATTTGACCGTTCTGGGCGAGGCTTCCAGCATTGCGGCGGCAATCCAGCCCGCACCGCTCTATCTATCCTTGCCCCAGCGCATCAATGCCCGCCCCCACCCCCCCTGTGGAAATCGTCGATCTGCGCCAGGAATTTCACCAGGGCAATCGGTCAATTTTTAGCCGCCAGCTCCAAAAGGCCCTCCAGAATACCCAGCCTCAAGGGCGAACAGGCGCTACTGTTCATCCACCGTCGCGGCCACAGCACCTTCGTCTCCTGCCGCGACTGCGGCACCGCCCTGGGCTGCCCCAACTGCGATGTCTCCCTCTCCTACCACCACACCCATGCCA
>JAAUQQ010000317.1 GCA_012032745.1 Synechococcales cyanobacterium RM1_1_8 | reverse complement strand
GCACTTCAAGGCCTGTTTTTTCGACCCTGGCGCGATCGCTTTTCCCCTTCCCCAATCCACTACCCATTTCGGCAGTCGAGGCCTCCGCATTTGCAGACCGAAGGGCCAAAAACTGGGCTGCCCCCAGCATTAGCTGAAATTCTCCACAAGATCAATTCACAGCCTCCAACCACAGACGCCACAAACGTTTACAAGTTTTCATGACACTGTGAGCATCCACTCCTCTAGGGCTCCTTTTGAACAGCCTCGCCCACCCCATTAGCACCCCATTAGCAACAGTAGCCAGCCAGTTCCGGAGCACTCAATTCCCCCTGGGCAAGTCTCTATTTTGCTCCCCCACAATCGAACTAGAAGCGCCCCAAAAGGGAGCCCCCCAGGAGAATGTCATTGTTCCTCTGTAATAGATTGTGTCAAGGCAAGGGAAGGGGCGGATCGATCGAATTTTGGCGTCCCAGGGTGCCCCCAGCCCGGATACGTACCGAGGCCGATCCCGCAGAGCCATACTTAAGCAAAACCTATGACTCCCGACAGAAAAATCATGCATCTGAATGAACCGCCGCATGATAAGTTAAACCTTAAGAAAGGGTTCGATTTTGCGATCGCAGCTTTTTCAGAATGCGAGTCGTAGCACGAGCAGTCTGCCGATTTGGATAGGGCTATTCATTGGTCTTCGCGCCTCGATTCCGTCCCGTTGCGAAATCCAGTTTCGAAGCCAATACGTCGCCCCAACAGATAGCCCAACAAGTTTTGGTGCTGGAGTTGGAGCGGGCTGAGCCTGAACCAACTCCAGAAGCGGCAGGTTCTTCGATTTTGAGAAATTAGGGAGAAATATTGTAAATGGCCGCACAAACGCAGGGCTATAAAGCCGGTGTACAGGACTACCGTCTGACCTACTACACCCCTGAGTACACCCCCAAGGAAACCGATCTGCTGGCATGTTTCCGCATGTCGCCCCAGCCCGGCGTTCCCCCGGAAGAGGCTGGCGCAGCGGTTGCCGCTGAGTCCTCCACCGGTACTTGGACCACGGTTTGGACTGACCTGCTCACCGACCTGGATCGCTACAAGGGTCGCTGCTATGCGGTCGAACCCGTAGCCGGTGAAGACAACCAGTATTTCTGCTTCATTGCCTATCCCTTGGATCTGTTTGAAGAGGGTTCCGTCACCAACGTCCTGACGTCCTTGGTGGGTAACGTCTTCGGCTTCAAGGCCCTGCGTTCCCTGCGTTTGGAGGACATCCGCTTCCCCATCGCCCTGATCAAGACCTTCCCCGGTCCTCCCCACGGCATCACCGTGGAGCGCGACAAGCTCAACAAGTATGGTCGTCCCCTGCTGGGCTGCACCATCAAGCCCAAGCTGGGTCTTTCCGCCAAGAACTACGGTCGTGCGGTGTACGAAGCCTTGCGCGGCGGTCTCGACTTCACCAAGGATGACGAGAACATTAACTCCCAGCCCTTTATGCGCTGGCGCGATCGCTTCTTGTTTGTGCAAAACGCGATCGAGAAAGCCCAAGCAGAGACCGGCGAAGTCAAGGGTCACTACCTCAACGTCACCGCAGGCACCTGCGAAGAGATGATGAAGCGGGCGGAGTTTGCCAAGGAAATTGGCACCCCGATCATCATGCATGACTTCCTGACCGGTGGTTTTACCGCCAACACCACCCTGTCGAACTGGTGTCGCGACAACGGTGTGCTGTTGCACATCCACCGCGCCATGCACGCGGTCATCGACCGTCAGCGCAACCACGGCATCCACTTCCGCGTCTTGGCCAAGTGCCTGCGCCTCTCCGGCGGTGACCACCTCCACTCCGGCACCGTGGTGGGCAAGCTCGAAGGCGAGAAAGGCATCACCATGGGCTTCGTGGACCTGATGCGCGAAGACCACGTCGAAGAAGATCGCTCACGGGGTATTTTCTTCACCCAGGACTACGCCTCCATGCCCGGCGTCATGCCCGTGGCTTCCGGTGGCATCCATGTCTGGCACATGCCCGCCCTGGTGGAAATCTTCGGCGATGACTCCTGCCTCCAGTTTGGTGGTGGTACGGCGGGTCACCCTTGGGGTAATGCGCCGGGCGCAACCGCCAACCGCGTTGCCCTGGAAGCTTGCCTCCAGGCCCGCAACGAAGGCCGTGACCTGATGCGTGAAGGTGGCGACATCATTCGCGAAGCCTGCAAGTGGAGCCCTGAGCTGGCTGTGGCTTGTGAGCTGTGGAAGGAAATCAAGTTTGAGTTCGAGGCAATGGATACGCTCTAAGACGGGTGAGGTCATAGGTGATGGGTAATAGGCGACAGAGAAATCGTACTTATCACCTGTCACCCATCACCTTTCCTCCAGGGTCCATTCCATGCCCTTCCTTCACGTGACTAACTGCGACGACTACATTAGGATTGCCTGACTATGCAGACCAAGAAGACCCTGCCCAAAGAGCGTCGGTACGAAACTTTCTCCTTCCTACCTCCCCTCTCTGACCAACAAATTAACCGTCAGATTGAGTACATGGTGGAGCAGGGCTACATTCCTTGCATTGAGTTTAACGAGAACAGCGAGCCCAGTGAATATTACTGGACCATGTGGAAGCTGCCCATCTTCGATTGCTCCAACGTGCAGGAAGTGTTGAATGAAGTGCGCGAATGCCGCACCGAGTACAGCAACTGCTACATCCGCGTTGTGGGTTTTGACAACATTAAGCAGTGCCAAGTGGCCAGCTTTATCGTCCACAAGCCCGGCAGCCGGGGCTACTAAGCTAGTCTGCGACTCAGCGAGCTGGGGCCCTGTATCTGAACGAGAACGAGGCGGGTTTTGACGCTTCGTTGAGGGTTTGGGCCGAGTAATAGGCGATGGAAACAGCCAGCCTATTATTCTAAGTTTAGTTGTAATCACAGGACAGGTCGAAGCCCCAGGGTTTCGGCCTTTTTTTGTGCGAATTTTGCGAAATGGCAGCCAGCAGTGCTGTAGAACAGAACTGAGCCACATTGCTTACAGCAATTGCGCTGAGGCAGCTATGGACCTCTGAGATGGGTTCCGTAGGTTTGTATAGGGTGCAGACTTCCGAACGAATGATGAGTTAGCAAGATTGGACCCGCCGGATGAACGCGCCCACAGCGACGGTCCCACGGTGTCGGTCTCACGGTCTTAGCATCACCGTCTCACTGTTATATGGGGTTTGAACGATGAAGGGAATTTCACTGGCGATCGCAGTTTCACTCCTGAGCCTGGGCGCTCCCCAACTTGCCCAAGCCCAAGGCCCAAATCATAATGCCGCTGCGGCCCAGCAGCAGCGGTACCAAGAAGCTGAGGCCGTCTGGCAGCGCATCGTCGCCCAACAGCCCAACAACGCCGCAGCCCACTACAACCTGGGGATTGCCCAGGCCCAGCAGCAGAAGTGGGAACCGGCCCTAGAGTCCTATGAGCGGGCGATCGAGCTTCACCCCAGCTACGCCAACGCCCACTTCAACCGAGGCCGCGCCCTGTTCAAACTGGGCGATTTTGAAGCCGCAGGCCAGGCCTATCGCCAGGTGATCGCCCTTGAGCCCCAAAACGACCTGGTCCAAGCCCTGCTCGCAGAGCTGGAAATCCTCACCCAGCAAGGCAGCAACGTGGCCGCTTCTCCAGCAGAGTGAGCGGGTCTCCAGCGACGTCGGCTCAATCCACAGCTTGAACCATCGCCACAACAGTGAACTACCGCAAAAACAGTTGGTAAGCCGGGTTGTTATTCTCATCCCAATAGCTGTAGCCCAAATTGTCCAAAAAACGCTGCCATTCCACCATATCCTCCGGCAGCACCTGCATCCCCACCAGCACCCGGCCCACGTCGGAGCCATGGTTGCGGTAGTGGAACAGGCTGATGTTCCAGGCGGGATTCATGCTGTTGAGAAACTGCATCAGGGCGCTGGGTCGCTCGGGAAATTCAAATCGGTAGAGCAATTCGTTGTGGGCCAGGGGCGATCGCCCACCCACCAGATGGCGGATGTGGGATTTGGCCGTTTCGTCATCGGTCAGGTCCAGGGTTTCAAAGCCGCAGCCGGTCAGCTTGGCCACTAGCTGCGCGGCCCCCTCCTGGGGCGGAATCTGGATGCCAACGAAGACATGGGCGATCGCTTCATCGGCGATGCGGTAGTTGAATTCGGTGATGTTGCGATCGCCGATGCAGCTACAAAACTTGCGGAAGCTGCCGCGCTCCTCGGGAATGGTGACGGCCAGGACCGCTTCGCGGCGTTCGCCCAGCTCGGCCCGCTCGGCGACAAAGCGCAGGCGATCGAAGTTCATATTGGCACCGCAGGCCACGGCGATCAGGGTTTGGTCACGGATGCCTTCGCGCTCGACGTATTGTTTAGCAGCGGCGATCGCCAAGGCCCCCGCTGGCTCCAAAATGGAGCGCGTATCTTCAAACACATCCTTGATCGCCGCACAGGTATCATCGGTATCCACCAGCATGATTTCATCCACGTAGCGCTGGCAAAGTTTGAAGGTTTCCTCGCCCACCTGCTTGACGGCGACGCCATCGGCAAACAGTCCCACATGGTCGAGGGTAATGCGCTGGCCAGCGGCGAGGGAGCGGCGCATGGCATCGGCATCGACGGGCTCCACGCCAATGATTTTGATCTCGGGGCGCAGGCGTTTGACATAGGCGGCGATGCCGGAGATCAGGCCGCCCCCGCCGATCGCCACAAAAATTGCATGGATGGGCTGTTGGTATTGGCGCAGGATTTCCATGGCGATCGTCCCCTGGCCCGCGATCACATCGGGATCATCAAAGGGATGGATAAACGTCAGCCCTTTTTCCTCGCCCAGATTTTTGGCATGACCACAAGCATCGTCGTAGGTATCGCCAAACAGCACCACCTGGCCGCCCCGCGCCTTAACCGCATCGATCTTGACCTGGGGCGTGGTGGTGGGCATGACAATAATCGCCCTGGTGGCCAGGGTTTTGGCCGCCAAGGCGACGCCCTGGGCATGGTTGCCAGCGGAGGCAGCGATCACGCCCCGCTGGAGCAGCGCTGGGGGCAGGTTCACCATTTTGTTATAGGCTCCGCGCAGCTTGAATGAGAAGACAGATTGCAAGTCTTCGCGCTTGAGCAAGATGCGGTTGTTCAAGCGGCTGGTGAGGTTGGCGGCCACTTCCAACGGGGTTTCGTCGGCAACATCGTAAACGCGGGCGGTGAGGATGCGCTCTAGGTAGTCGATGGGGGAGTGGGGGCCGACGGGGAGGGGTGACATAGATGCAGGGAGGGATGCAGGGAGGGATGCAGGGGCGGGGATTGCCCAGGGGCGGGTCAGGTTAAGATCTTACAACTGTGGGTGGGCAGTCTGGCACAGTCAGCACATGGACAAACTGCTGCGGCAGTCTCCATCCATGCCGCTTGAAGTTGCATAGCGTGATTGAATGAAGTCAGCAATGGGAATCTCTCGGGACTGAGGGCGCAAGGCAAAGCCATGGATATAAATGCTTCCATCATCGATCAGCGCTTAGAGAAAGTGGTTGGCGCGATCGCAACCAGAGCCGCTGAGCAGCTTGGCATTGCGGATCCCGTGCAGCTAAAGTCCCTGGCCTTTGTCTATCTCTGTGTTGAGACCATTTTGGATCTAGAAGAAGCTCCTACCTTTGATTGCTTAACTGAAGGTGGCGGCGACTTCGGCGTCGATGCAATTCACATCTCTGAAGAGCATGATGGAGAATTTACGATTAGCCTCTTCCAGGGAAAGTACAAACAAAAATTAGATGGCAGTTCAGCATTCCCTGAAAATGGAATCAAGGCACTCATTGATGCCATCAACTACTTGTTTGATCCCGCTGCCAAGGTTGAATCGATTAATCCCAGGCT
>JAAUQQ010000316.1 GCA_012032745.1 Synechococcales cyanobacterium RM1_1_8 | reverse complement strand
ATCGCCTCCCAAGAGCACCAAAGAAAATGGGTAGAACCAAAACTAAACCGTTTCGTTCAGCTATCCTGAATATAAACTAAACGGTTTAGTTTAGTCAATAGGCTTCGACCGGGCGATCGCCCCTCTTTTCGGCGAGCCGGGCTCAATCCCCTAGGATATCTAGGGTGGAGCGATGGCAATTTTGATCAGCTTCATCTGCAAAACCCTCATTTCCCATGGCCAGTCCCCTCAAATCCCAGCAAATCCTCAATGGTGCCCGACAGGAGTTCCTGGCGAAGGGCTTTGCCGCCACCACCGTGGACAGCATCGCCGCCACAGCGGGCGTCTCCAAGGCGACGATCTATAGTTATTTCAAGGGCAAGGAAGACCTATTTCGGGCGCTGATCGAAGGCTTTGCCCAACAGCGGCTGCAAATGTTTGAAGGCTTCAAGAAGCAAGATGCCGATCCGCGAGCCGTGCTGCGCAATATCGCCCTGCTGTCCCTCACCAAAGCCGCCGAGGACGAGAGCTTCCAGGCGCTCCAGCGGATGCTGATTGGCGAATCCCATCGCTTTCCTGAAATCAGCAAGATTTTGTGGAAACCATGATGAAGCCCGGATTGGGGCAAATCACGAATTATCTGGCTTCCCAACCCCAGCTCAAAATTAAAGACCCCGAGGCGGTGGGACGGATTTTTATTGGTGCGATTATTCACTACTCCATGGTGCAGGAGAATTTGGGGGGGAAGGAGTTGATTCCGCTGGAACGCGATCGCCTCGTCAACAGCCTCGTGGACTTAATTATTCCACCCGCAGAATTGCAAGACTAAAGGGTTTGGAACGCGACTCAACGTCCCCTCAACCACAGCACCAGCTCATCAAGGTCCGAAAACGCCATCAACGCCTCCCCCAGAGCCTCAAGATCTGCCAACGACAATCCATCCATCAACTCCAGCACCTCAGGCGTCAAAGACCCCACCCTAGGCGTTAGTTGCCGCACAATCAATGAAATCAGAGCGCGTTTTCCTTCTTTCCGGCCTTGCTCTAGCCCGTCCTGCCAAGAGGTATCAAGGACATTATTCAGGTCTCGATAATACTTCAGACTATTCTGATAAGAATCCTGCTCATTGGGGGAGAAGTTCGCAATTTCCGCCACCTCAAATAGCTGAAGAAAAACCGGATCTTGAAAAGGCGGCAATTCTCCTTCTAAATCTGGCAAATGCCGAAACAGATAAAACCACTTATCTTGGTGAGATTCTAGTTCTTCCAGGGTCTTTCTAAACTTCGGCAATTCGATGTAAATGAACTTGAGCTTGTCATAGAACACCTGACAGTGCTGATCCTTCAGCTCCACAAAATGCACCATCGTCTCCTCATGGCGATGGTCCTCAAAGATAAAGTCCAGCACGCCAATGGAATAAACCGGCGCAAGCTTAAAATTCCACTCGCCCCGCAGGGCCTGCTCTTGAATGGGAAAGCTGGCGTAGAAAACACTGCGGTCCTTAAAGAAATTCTGCTTGGCCTTCTGAATCTCGACAATAAAGCGTTCTCCATTGGCAGCCTGGCAGTAAAGGTCAAAGATGGCCTTGCGGTCAATGGGCGTATTGCCTAGATTCTCGGTGCTCTTATAGGACAGGGTTTGGATTTGGTGGCGAGGGGGAAGCAGGGTGTTGAGGAAATCAATCAGCAGGGCTTTGTTCGGCTCCGAGCCAAAGACTCTTTTAAAGCCGAAGTCGGTGAGGAGATTGACGTACTTGTCTTGGAGAGGGAAAACCATTGGCTGCCAGGCCAGGATGAAAAGTAGTAAGTTTATTCTAACTTCAATTCTAACTTCAGTTTAGAGCAAAGTCTGGTGGGCTGTGATTGGATCCGAGACCCAACGCTAGATTCTCCAGGATGAAAACGGTAAAAGTAGGCTCTGACGGTCTTGTAGACTGTATGATTCCGCCAGAGGGCCAAAGCGCATCCGATGGCCCCCTCCATGGCTCCACTGATGGCCCAATCTTCGCGATATGCAGCGTTTGTTTTTTGATCGGAAAGGTTTTCAGGGCGGCAAGTCTTTTGGGCTGGGCCGGATTGTGGCGATCGCCCTCACCCTAGCTCTGCTCCTGCTATTCCAAGCCCCAAGCCTCTCCCAAGCGCCGGAACTGAACCAGCTCGAAGCCCAGCAGCAGCAGGTCAACCAAAAACAACAGGCCCTCGAAGCGGCCAAACAGCGCCTGCGCGCCGCCCAAACCGAAGCCCAGGGCAACCTGCTCGATCTACAACAAGGCCTGCAATCCACCGATAGCCAGCTCCAGGATAACCAAGCCCAAATCGAACAGTCCCAGCGCTTTCTAAAATCCCTCGAAGGGCAGCTCTCCCAGGCCCAGCAGCGCTTTGAACAACAGCGCAGTGCCACGGTGGCGCGGCTCCAGGTCTTGCAGCGCCAGCCCAAGCTCCAGGGCTGGGCTGGGCTGCTCCAGAGCGATTCCTTGATCCAACTGTTGGAGCGGCAGTATCAACTCGAAAAGCTGTTTGAGCGCGATCGCGCCCAGCTCAATGCGATCACAACCCAGGCCACCGAGGTCGAAGCCCGGCGAGAGACCATCGCCGAGCAGAAAAACGGCATTGCCTTGCTGCGCCAAAAGCTGCTCAGCCAAAAGGCCACGCTCCAGCAGAAAAAGCAAAGCCAGGAGACCCTGGCCCAGTTGCTCAAGCAAAACGAAGCGGCGATCGCCGCCGCCCAGGACCAACTGCAAAAGGACTCCGCCAGCCTCACCCTGCTGATCCAGCAAAAGCTGGCCGAGCGAGCCGCTGCCAATGTGGGTATTCCGGGCCTGGGTCAGGGGCCTTTCCGTCTACCGGCGGTAGGCCCCATGAGCAGTGATTTTGGCTGGCGCATCCATCCGGTGCTGGGCACGGAGCGCTTCCATGGGGGATTGGACTTTGCGATCGACTACGACAGCCCCGTCACAGCCACAGCACCCGGCGTGGTGATTTACGCCGACTGGTATGGCGGCTATGGCTACGCGGTGATCATCGACCATGGCAACGGCATTACCAGCCTCTATGGCCACAACAATGAACTGCGCGTGGCAGAGGGCCAAATCGTCCAGGCAGGGCAACTGGTCGCACTCTCGGGCTCAACCGGGCTTTCCACCGGGCCACATTTGCATTTTGAAGTGCGGGAGAATGGCGAGCCCGTGGACCCGAAAGGGTATTTGTAAGTCAAGTCGTTGTGAGCGGTGATGGGTAGGAGAGGCTGAGTTGGGCCACGGGATTGGGCGCAGGCTGGGATGGACCAGTTTGCTGAAACTGCCGCACGAGACCAGATAGGGTCATATTTTCCGCGATCGCATCATGGTGAATTAGGACAGAGGTCCAGGGTTTACCGCCATGCTTGAGCATATGGGTTGTTGCTTGCTGGCACCACTCCACAGCAGCATCTCCCTTGGCCAGGACTTCGGCATCATCTAGCTGGTTTTTGGTCAGCCTTCAGGGGGTTAGGGGCATTTGAGGGAGCAACGAGGGAGGCTTCTGAGCCGTGCGTGCCTGTCGAATGGCGAGAGTGAGAAAGGGAAGAAGGTTCTTTTGCCCTAAGCCATTGCCGATCGCACAAAGGCCCACTTATCCGCCGCTTCCTCGATCACCTTCGCGGTGGGCTTGCCTGCGCCGTGGCCTGCCTTGGTTTCGATGCGGATCAGCACGGGATTGTCGCCTGCATGGGCAGCCTGGAGGGCAGCGGCGAATTTGAAGCTGTGGGCGGGGACGACGCGATCGTCATGGTCGGCAGTGGTCACCAGGGTTGCGGGATAGCTCGTGCCGGGCTTGAGGTTGTGCAGCGGCGAGTAGGCATAGAGCGCGGCAAATTCATCGGCATTATCCGCCGAGCCGTAGTCCGAGCACCAGGCCCAGCCAATGGTGAACTTGTGGAAGCGCAGCATGTCCAGGACGCCGACTGCGGGTAATGCCGCAGCGTAGAGATCAGGCCGCTGGGCCATGCAGGCCCCGACGAGCAAGCCGCCGTTGCTGCCGCCGGAAATCGCCAGCTTGGTCGATGCGGTGTAGTTGTGCTCGATCAGCCATTCCGCAGCGGCGATGAAGTCATCGAAGACGTTCTGCTTTTGCAGCTTCGTCCCAGCCTGGTGCCAGGCTTCGCCGTACTCGCCGCCGCCGCGCAGGTTGGGCAGGGCAAAGATGCCGCCCATCTCCATCCAGACCAGGTTGGCGGGGCTGAAGCTGGGGGAGAGGGAAACGTTGAAACCGCCATAGCCGTAGAGAATCGTTGGGTTCTCGCCGTTGCGCTCTAGGCCCTTTTTGTAGGAGATGAACATGGGCACCTTCGTACCATCTTTGCTGCTATAGAAAACCTGCTCAGTTGTATAGTCAGCAGAATTAAAGTCCACGCTGGGCTGGCGAAAGGGGCTGCTTTCGCCAGTGGCAAAGTTGTAGCGATAGATGGTGGTGGGGCTGGTGAAACTGGTGAAGCTGTAGAAGGTTTCGCGGTCTTCGCGCTTGCCGCCGAAGCCGCCAGCCGTGCCAATGCCGGGTAGCTCGACTTCGCGGTCAAAGCTGCCGTCAAGGTTGTAGAGCTTGATTTGGCTGCGGGCGTCTTTGAGGTAGGCGGCGACGAATTGGTTGTTGATCACGCCGACGCCTTCGAGGGTTTCCTCGGCTTCGGGGATGAGTTCTTGCCAGTGGGCGCGATCGGGGTTGGCAAGGTCAATGGCAATGACGCGGCCCTTGGGCGCATCCAGGTCGGTGCGAAACCACCAGATGGAGCCTTCGTTGTCGATCAGGTTGAACTGGGCTTCAAATTCGGAGATCAGCTCGGTGACTTTAGCGTCAGGGTCAGTGAGGTCTTTGTAGAAAATCAGGTTCTTGCGCTCGGTGCCGCGCCAGACGGAGATTTCTAGGTACTTGCCGTCTTCGGTGACATCGCCGCTGAAGCCCCATTCTTTTTGATCGGGGCGATCGTAGATCAACACATCTTCGGACTGAGCCGTGCCGATCTGGTGGTAATACAACTTTTGGAAGTAATTGACATCCTCAAACTGGGTTTCGGTCTTGGGCTCGTCGTAGCGGGAGTAGAAGAAGCCAGAGCCGTCTTTAGTCCAGGAGGCCCCAGAGAACTTGACCCACTTAATGTGGTCGCTGAGGTCTTCGCCCGTTTCCACATCGCGTACTTTCCACTCCTGCCAGTCGGAGCCGGAGCTGGAGAGGCCATAGGCCATGCGATCGCCGTCGTCGCTGATGGCCATGCCGGAGAGGGCGACGGTGCCGTCGTCGCTGAGCTGGTTGGGGTCGAGCAGGACAGTTGGCTCACCCTCTAATCCCATTTGCGTATAGAGGACGCTTTGGTTTTGCAGACCGTTATTTTTGTAGAAGAAGTAGCGCGTTGCCTCGCTCTGCCCATCTGCCACAGCCGATCCACGCTTAAAGGGGATGCCGTAGCGTTCGTAGTTCCAGAGTTGGGTGAGGCGCTGTTTGATGGGTTCTCGCTCACCTAGCCCATTCAAATGCCCAAAGGTGACTTGGTTCTGGGCTTCGACCCAGGCTTGGGTCTCTTCGCTGTTGGGGTCTTCGAGCCAGCGGTAGGGGTCGGCGACGGTTGTGCCGTGGTAGTCGTCGGTTTGATCTACGGTGCGGGTGGTGGGGGTATTGGAGGGGCATGGTAGGTGGGGCGATCGCAAGCGAGAAACAGCGCTTATCTAGGGTAACAGCGAGGTGATTTGCTGGGCGACCCCGATGGCGGCGCTGTCAGTCACGTGTCACGGATCTGGGGTGATAGCGGCTCGCAGATGCATCTTGTCTCCAAAGGGTGAAAGAAAAGTGTAAAAGTGCGATCGCGAAATTATCCTGGGAATTAGCACGCAACTTCAAA
>JAAUQQ010000315.1 GCA_012032745.1 Synechococcales cyanobacterium RM1_1_8 | reverse complement strand
GCCGAGGAGTATTTGCGCAAGCAGGCCCACTCCCAGGCCATTTTGGAGCTGCGCGATGGCTTGCGGGCTGCCCCCAGGACAGCCGCTGCCATAGCTTGATGGGCATTATCTATCTCCAGCAAAACCAAGCCACCATGGCCAAGGTCTCCATTCGCAAGGCCCTGGAGCTGAACCCCAACGATCTGCGGGCGCTGGAAGGGCGGCGCAAGCTGGCGAGCATGGGGCACAAAATTGAGCTATCCAGTGAAGCGGACCGGAGTGCAGGCGACTCCAGCTCGACTGAGTCCCCATCCAAGGGCAGCCGAAAAAAAAACAACAGCAAGTCCAACAACAGGCCCGACAAGGGTGGGGGTGGGCTCTTTGGCGGTATCTTTGGGGGTGGAAAAAGTAAAAGAAAGTAATGGTCTATCAGCCCCCCTTGGGTGCGCGGGATTTTCTCCCCCTGGAAGTCGCTCAGCAACAGTGGATTGAATCCTCGGTGCGGGATGTCTTCGAGCGCTGGGGCTACCAGCGCATTGTCACCTCCACTTTGGAGCGTTTGGAGACGCTGATGGCGGGGGGAGCCGTGCAGCGTCAGCGTGTCTTGCAGGTGCTGTCCGAGGATGTGGGGGAGCTGGGGTTGCGGCCCGAGCTGACGGCTTCCATTGCTCGGGCGGCGGTGACCCGCTTGATCAAGGCACCGCGACCGCTGCGGCTGTTCTATTTGGCCAATGTGTTTCGTCGTCCGCCGGGGCAGGAGTCCTACCAGGCGGGGGTGGAGCTGCTGGGGGCGGGGTCGGTGCTGGCCGATGTGGAGATGCTGTTGTTGCTGAGTGACTGCCTGGCTGAGCTGGGGCTGAATTCCCAGCTCAGCCAGGGCCAATGCACGATTATTTTGGGCCAGGCAGCTCTGACCAAGTCGTTGCTGTTGCCCTTTCCTGAGCTGCTGCGGGCGAAGGTGTTGGCGGCGATCGCCCACCTGGATCGCCTCACCCTCGAAACCCTCGACCTCAGCGTGGAGTTGCGCGATCGCGCCCTAGCCCTAATGGATCTGCGGGGCCAGAGCGCCGATGTGCTCGCAGCGCTCCAGCAATTTAACCTCGACCCTGAGCAGCAGGCCATCGCCCAGCGCTTAGCGCAGCTCACCCAGCTCTTGGGGGCTCGCCTGGGGGACGCTGGCCCGGCGGTGATCCTCGATCTGAGCCTGGTGCAGACCTTTGACTACTACACCGGCATTGTCTTCGAGGTGGCCTGCGAGGCGGCGGGCACCAATGGCATTGTCGGCCAGGGGGGACGCTACGATCAGCTCCTGGGCCTCTACCACCCCCAGCAGGAAACCTCGCCGGGGATTGGCTTTAGCCTGGATATCGAACGGCTTCAGCAGGTGTTGCAATCCACGGGGCAGTTGCCCCCCGCGCCGCCGCCGGTGGATTGGCTGGTGGTGCCCCTGGGCAGTGAGGACTATGTGGCGGCCCTGGACCATCGCAAGCGGCTGCGGGAGACGGCCTCGGTGGAGCTGTATTTGGAGCCGGTGGTGGAGCTGGAAGCGGTGCGGGCCTATGCGCGCGATCGCGCGATCGCCCAGATTGCCTGGGTGAAAGCAGGCCAAGTCTCTGAAGAACAAACGCTGCTGCGATAGATTAAAGCCAAGGATGATTTTGGAGCAAAGTTCTTGGCCTATTCCATTGTGACGGATGTCTGTGAAGGGGTGGCGGACTGCGTCGATGCCTGCCCCGTGGCCTGTATTGATCAAGGCCCCGGCAAAAATAAAAAGGGCACAAACTGGTACTGGATCGATTTTTCGACCTGTATTGATTGTGGCATCTGTCTACAGGTTTGTCCGGTGGCGGGGGCGATTTTGCCCGAGGAGCGGGGAGATTTGCAGCGGACGCCCTGAACCCGCACTGCGCTAATCTCGCCAGAGCGCCAGCTTGAAAAAGCTGGCGTTTTTTTGTGAACCGACGATTTTGTCGCGCGATCTTGGGGGGAGGATAGGCTGCGAAAACATTACAGAGAAAGGATTTCAGCGATAACCCATTCCGGCTGAAATGCTCTCTTTGGCCTGGAGCTGGGCAACCTAAAGCCATCGCCGCCCTTCGACTGCGGCTTCGCAGCCAACCCTCGCCCTGCAATCTGGTACCCATGGCTATGGCGCGCAACGCTTCGCTCTCCGAGCCAACCTATTTCGACTTTTCCATCGTGATCTGCACCTACAACGGTGCCCAGCGATTGCCCGCCCTGTTCGAGCACCTGCTGGCCTGCTGGCAGTTTGTGCCGCCGGATCGGCCCCGCTTGCGCTGGGAAATTCTGGTGGTGGACAACAACAGCAGCGATGACACCGCTGCCCTGGTCCAACAGGTTCAGGTCCAGTGGCCCCAGGATTGCCCATTGCGCTACTGCTTCGAGGTCCAGCAGGGGGCGTCCTACGCTCGCGAGCTGGGGGTGCGCGAGGCCAGGGCGGCGCTGATTGGCTTTCTGGATGATGATAATTTGCCCGCCCCGGACTGGGTAGATGCAGCCCATCGCTTTGCCCAGGACTATCCCCAGGCCGGGGCCTTTGGCAGTCAGATCCACGGCGACTTTGAAGTGGAGCCGCCCCCGGAGCTGAAGGCCCTGCTGCCGTTTTTGGCGATCGTCGAACGGGGCCAGGATCCCCTACGCTACGACTCTCCCAAGCGGGTACTGCCGCCCTCGGCGGGGCTGGTGGTCCGTCGCCAGGCCTGGCTGGGCAGTATGCCCGAGACCTGTCTGCTGCGGGGGCGCAAGCCGGGCAGCATGGTGACTGGGGAAGATACGGAGGCGCTGACCTATTTGCTGCGATCGGGCTGGGAGATTTGGTACAACCCCGCCATGCAGCTCTGGCATCGCATTCCCCACTGGCGCTTGGAGCGCAGCTATCTGATTCCGTTTTTCCAGGGCATTGGCCTGAGCCGCTATGTGACGCGGATGCAGGCCCTGAGTCCCTGGCTCCGTCCCCTGGCGCTGCTGGCCTATGCTCTCAATGACCTGCGCAAGGCCCTGGGTATCCTGCTGTGCTATGGCTTTGGCTTGCGCCACAGTCTGGTGGCCCAATGTGAGCTGACCCTGAGCTTGGCCTCCCTGCGCAGTCCGCTGCATTTTTGGCGCTTGGGCGCTTCGCCGTTTTGAAGCGGGTTTGGCATTGCGGCGAGGTTGGCATTGAAGTGGGGGTGGGAGTGGGGTGGAATGTCAAGTTCCAATGCTGATGCTGACTTTGAATGTGAGTGTGAAATTTCGAACGCCAGTCCTGAACTTTTTTTGGTGATCGTGCGATGTCCATCTGTTTGCCGCCTAGCTTTACCCCCAGCTTTACCCTGGCCATTCCCACCTGGAACGGTGCAGCGCGGTTGCCCCAGGTGTTCGATTGTCTGGGAGCCCAGGTGGGTACGGCGGAGCTGGCCTGGGAAATTTTGATTGTGGACAACAACAGCAGCGATGCCACGGCAGCGGTGGTGCGTCAGCTCCAGGCGGATTGGGCCGAGACGGAATTGGGTCGGCGGGTTCCCCTGCGCTATTGTTTTGAGCCCCGCGCCGGTTTGGCCTTTGCTCGCCAGCGGGCGGTGGGGGAGGCTGAGGGGGCCTGGGTGGGGTTTGTGGATGATGACAATTGGCCTGAGCCGGGCTGGGTGGCGGCGGCGATCGCCTTCGCCCACCGCAACCCTGACCTGGGAGCCTTTGGCAGTCGCATTCACCCAGCCTATGGCGCAGTTCCGCCCGAGGATTTTCACCAGATCGAGGCATTCTTGGCCGTGCGGGACCATGGGGAGGCCCACCAGTTTGATCCCGATCAGTTGCAACTGCCTGCGGGGGCGGGCATGGTTGTCCATCGCCAGCGCTGGCTGGACAGCGTGCCGGAGAGCCTGGACCTGGTGGGGCGCACCGCCGACCTGATGATCAGCGGGGATGACTATGCAGCTCTGCTCTATCTCCACCGGGCGGGCCACGGTATTGCCTACAACCCCGCTATGGTGATGCGCCACGCCATCCCGGCCCAGCGCTTGGAACCTGCCTACCTGCTGCCCTTGGCCTATGGCATTGGCTTAGCGATTTGCCAATTGCGTTTCATCAATGCTCGGGGGCTGGGCCGAGCAGCGATCGCCCTGCGCACCCTGGTCGGCGGCCTGCGCCGCATGGCTTATCTGCTCTGGTGCCATGGCTTTTCCCTCGGCCAGAATCTCAACCATTGCTTCTATTTTTGTTTCTTTCTCGGCGGTGCGCTCAGCCCGCTCCTGGCCCTGTCTCCCCGCTGGGGGAGCTGGCTGAAATTCCAACGCATCCAAGCTTTAACGACATTATGGCCACTGTCTCAATTATTATCCCGGCCTACAACGCCGCCGCCACCCTCGCCAGCACCCTGGACTCTGTTCTAGCCCAGACCTATGGCGACTTTGATCTGTGGATTGTCAATGATGGTTCGAGCGATGGGACGGGGGCGATCGCCGAGGCCGCCTGTGCCCAGGATCCACGCATCCACCTGCTGAACCAGCCCAATGGCGGCATTGCCCAGGCCCGCAACCACGGCATTCAAGCCTCCAGCGGCGAGCTGATTACCTTCCTGGATGCCGATGATCTCTGGACCCCAGACAAGCTGGCCGATCAGGTGGCCGCCCTGGCCCAGCACCCAGCAGCAGCGGTGGCCTATAGCTGGACCGACTACATCGATGTCCAGGGCCAGTGGCTCTATGCCGGTGGCCGGGAGCACCACAGCGGCGATGTCTATGGGGCGATGTTTTGTCGTGATTTTGTCGAGAATGGCTCTAACTTGATGGTGCGCCGCGCTGTGCTCGACCAACTGGGTGGCTTTGACACCAGCCTCCGCTCGGTCCAGGATTGGGAACTGTGGCTGCGCATTGCAGCGGCCTATCCCTTTGTCTTGGTGCCCAAGGCCCAGATTCGCTATCGGATCATGCCGGGCTCGAACTCCAGCAATCTTTCTCGCCAGGAGCGCAACCTGCGGCGGGTGTTGGAAATGGCGCTGGCGCGATCGCCCGAACGGCTTGGGCCTTACCGCCGCCAGAGCCTCAGCAATCTCTATCAATACCTCACCTTCCGCTCCCTCAGCCTGGGTCAGACGCGGCGGCAATATGGCCAGAGCCTGCGCTATCTCTGGCTGGCCTGTCTGCACTGCCCGGCGTTGCTGGGGCAGCGCTCCCGGCTGATGGCGATTACCAGCGCCAAAATTTTGCTGGGCTTGGTCTTGTCTCCCGCTTGGCTGGCCGGACGCAAGGCAGCCCAGGCTGAGGCTTGAGGGTTGGCTTGGGGCTGTGGGGCAGGCAGCGGCAGGCAGCGGCAGGCAGCCCACCGAGTTACGGATTGAACCGTCCAGGGGTACCCATTATTCTTTGGGAGGCGGGTATTCTAAGACAGCGTCGCTCGCTGTCCTGCGACTCCAATCCTGACCCTATAAGTCTTTCAGGCTCCGTTTGCCCGCCCGTGTCTGGCGGGGTGTTTCGGAGCCCGTGCTGGCTGGCTTGGGAGCCGGCCTGTAATGTTTTTCTGCTATCTTTTCCCCGAGATTGACGCCTCCTGGAGACTGACTCCGAGGCTGGTGAGCCTTTGGCGTTGCGGACTGTCCCCTTACAAAAGACCTGCCCCTGACAAAAGACCTGCCCCTGACAAAAGACCTGCCCCCGACCAAAGACCTGTTTTTGACCTAATTCCCTACCTACTATGCCTTACCTTTCAGCCCCTGGCGATTTACTGCTGATCTTGGTGCCCAGTGTGCTGCTAGCGAGTCTGCCGACCCTGGCCCTGGCCGTGGAGCAACCGCTGCCCAGGGCGCTCCAGGGAAGTGATGGGGGGATGGAGGGGGTGCCAGTCGCGAGTCAGCCGGTTAGCAGCCAGCCGGTTAGTAGCCAGCCCGTTGGGAGCCGGGGGGCATGGACCCAGGCTAGGGGGCTAGGTTATC
>JAAUQQ010000314.1 GCA_012032745.1 Synechococcales cyanobacterium RM1_1_8 | reverse complement strand
CTGAAACCGATAGCGCAATTTGTCCACGATCAGGCGATCCTCAAGCTGAAGTGTCGGCTCCATAGACCCCGAAGGAATAAACCGGGCTTCTAGGACAAATGTCCGCAGTCCAAAGGCTGTTATGGCCCCCAGCAAAATGGGCAATAGCCAAGCCACCAGAACAATCTCCACTGTTTGGCGATTCGTTTGGCGATGTTCATCCACATCTGGCGTTGCCCCATAGGCATGAATTGCTGCCACCGGCAGCAATAACCAAGCAAGCCAGGCAAAGGGGGTCATAACCCCAATCACAGCCACGGCAATCCAAACCGCTGCCGCCACATAGCGACCAATGTAGAGATGTCCAGCCCCGAGAAACAGGGTTGTCCAAAATACGGCCAACCAAGGATCCTTTTGGCGCGTCGCGCCGCTTCAAACTCCGGCCCATTCCGCTGCCGTGTCACCCAGTAGGCATCAAACCAGCTCCAGAGATTGGCAATCCCCAATAAAGCCAGACTCACCAGCCCCATCCAGAGCGGGAGGCCAAAGCTGCCCAACAGTCCCAGTAGCGCCAGCAGGATGAGCCCGGAGAAGAGGATCGCGATCGCTCCCCCCCGCACCCTAGCCCCGCCATAGATCTGCCCCAGCCCCGGCCACAGCCGAGACAACAGCACCGCCAGCCAAGGCTCTCGGCCATTCACCATAACCTGACACCTCAAGTGCAATCTGCAAGGAACACAGTAAAGCGTAGTTCAGCCCAAACCATCACCAAAGTACCCTCAAGGATAAAACTGAAGCCCAAAAAGAAAAGATAGACCCAAGGGCAAGCCCAAGGACCAGACCGGTTACCCCCACCCGTGCAGAGAACGTGGGCGCTAGTATGATGGACAGTAATACGTAACGCCCAGACCATATCCCAGACGACCCCTATGACTAGTGGACCGATCAAGGCTGTCCAAGCGGCCTCCTACGGAGAAGCTTCCTTCCGTACCCCCCCGCCGGATTTGCAATCGCTGCTGCTCAAAGAGCGCATCGTCTACTTCGGCACGCCCCTAGTCTCCTCCGATGACTACAAGCGTCAACTGGGTATGGACGTCACCAAACTCTTGATTGCACAACTGCTCTACTTGGAGTTTGATGACCCCACCAAGCCGATTTACTTCTACATCAACTCCACCGGCACCTCCTGGTATACCGGCGACTCCCTGGGGTTTGAAACCGAAGCCTTCGCCATCTGCGACACCATTCAGTACATCAAACCCCCCGTCCACACCATCTGCCTCGGCCAGGCCATGGGCACCGCTGCGATGATTCTGGCCTCGGGCTCCAAGGGCAACCGCGCCAGTCTGCCCCACGCCACCATCGTGCTCAACCAGCCCAGAACCGGCACCCAGGGCCAAGCCACAGACATCCAGATCCGCGCCAAGGAAGTGCTGGATAACAAAGCCGCCGTGCTGAGCATCTTCTCCAAAAACTCGGGCCAGCCGGTGGAAAAGCTCGAAAAGGACATGGACCGTATGTTCTACCTCAGCCCCGAAGAGGCCAAGGACTACGGCATCATCGATCGCGTCCTCTCCGGCACCAAAGATCTGCCCATGCCCGTGCCCGGTGGCGGCATCGGTTAGGGCCTCGCTTCGGACAGGGCAATGCCCTGTCCTTACTAGAAACCTGAAAATCCTTGTGAGGCCATGGCATTGCCATGGCCCTAGCAAACCAAAAATTCTATGCCAGTCGATCGCCCCGTTCGCGTTCCCTACCAAATCCCCGGCGGCCAGCGCTGGCAGTGGGTCAATCTCTACACCCGCATGAGCCAGGAGCGAATTCTATTTTTGAATTCTCCCCTGACCGATAGCGTTGCCAACTCCCTCGTCTCCTCGATGCTCTACCTAGACTCCGATGAGCAAAAGCCGATCTACCTGTACATCAACTCCCTGGGAGACCCAGTGCTGGCGGGCATGGCAGGCGGCCAGGCGGGCATGATGTCGGTGATGGCGGGCCTGGCGATCTACGACACGATGCAATACATCAAGTCAGACATTGTCACGGTCTGCCTCGGCCAAGCGGTGGGCATGGCAGCGGTGCTGCTGGCGGCGGGAACACCGGGCAAGCGGGCCTGCCTGCCCCATGCCACCATTGCCCTGGTCCACCCCACCAGCCTCACCCAAGGCCAAGCCACGGACATTCAGGTGGCCGCCAAAACCGTGATGGAAAAGCAGGCGCTGATCCGTCAGATCTTGGCCAAAAGCACGGGACAATCCACCGAAAAGCTCAAGGCTGACATGGACCGGATGTTTTATCTCTCTCCCAGTGAGGCCCAGGACTATGGCTTGATCGATCGCGTCGTGACAACGCTGAAGACGGCATAGCTCACCCCACTGCTTGCGATTTCCGCCCCACTCCCATCTATCCTTTAACCCCACGACCCACCACAACCCATGCCCATCGGAATCCCCAGTGTCCCCTACCGTCTGCCCGGCAGCTCCTATGAGCAATGGATCAGCATCTATGAGCGCATGTTCCGCGAGCGCATTATTTTCTTGACCGAAGAAGTGGATGATGGCATCGCCAATGCGATCGTCGCCTATATGCTCTACCTGGACTCCGAAGACCAGACCAAGCCCATCTACCTCTATATCAATTCCCCCGGCGGTTCCGTGACGGCGGGCATGGCGATCTACGACACCATGCAATACATCAAGTCGGAGGTGGTGACGATCTGCGTCGGTCTGGCGGCTTCCATGGGAGCGTTCCTGCTCACCGCTGGCACCAAGGGCAAACGCCTGGCCCTGCCCAATGCCCGCATCATGATCCACCAGCCCCTGGGGGGCGTGGGCCGCAGCCAGGCAACGGATATTGAAATTGAAGCCAAACACATTGTCCGCATCAAGAAAGAACTCAATAGCCTGATGGCCCACCACACAGGCCAGTCCTTGGAGAAAATTGAAAAGGACACAGACCGAGATTATTTCCTCTCGGCAGCCCAGGCCCAGGAATATGGGCTGATCGATAAGGTGGTGGAAGAACGGCCCGAATCCTAGGTCTTCAACCCCAGGTCTTCAACCCCAGGCCTTCAACCCTAGGCCTTCGATCCTAGGCCTTCAATTCTAGACCCCCGATCCTAGGCTCTAAACAGACTTAGGCCCTAATGGATTAGCCTCAATTGTCAAGACTTGTCATTCCCCCCCCCAGGAGACGATGGGCTCGGGTCTGGGCGATCGCCATTTCCCATGGCAGAATGCGTCAAGCCAACGAGAGGCGGTGATTGACCGGGCTAGACCCGATCCTCTCCCCCTCCCCCGTCCGATGTCATCCTTTGGGCCATTTCCTTGACCACTGCCACCCTGTCTCGAATGAAGCTGGTTGACTGCTACCGTCTATTAGGTTTGCGGGAAGGGGCATCCCACGCTGCGGTGAAGGCGGCCTATCGTCGGCTGGCCCGCCAATATCACCCCGATGCCAACCCCGGCGATCTGGCAGCCCAGGAACAGTTTGTGCGCATTGCCCAGGCTTACGAACAGTTGATTGAGGTGATTAGGCCGCCATCCCGGCCCTTGCACCAGGCTGGGGGTTCCCAGGCCGGAGTCTCCCAGTGCCCGGAGTTGGAGGGGCTGTGGAACGTGCCTGCGGGGGGCTTAGTCGGGGCAGCGGCCAAGCAGATTTTGCCGCCCTCCGAGGGCGATCGCCAGCTCAAGCAACAGATTTACATCAAACTTCAATCCCTGCTCCAATCCCAGCGCTATCCCCGCGCTGTGGCCCTAGTCGAAGGCCTGGCCCAGCGGCTGCCCCAGGATGCGGAGGTGCGCCAGTGGCAGGCAATCACCTATCAACATTGGGCGCGGCAGCTCAGCCACACCGAGCAATGGGACAAGGCAAGGGTCTATCTCAAGAAGGCGCTGCGGGTGTTGTCCGGCCAGGGCAAGCTCACCCAGGAGCTGGCGGCGGAGCTGGCGCGATTGGAAGAGCAGCGCTAGACCAGACCAGCGCTAGGCAGGAAAATACAGAAAATGGTTCGCCCCCAGGTCAATCGCCCCAGCTCAAACCATCCCAATCCAAACCAGCCCGATCCAGGCCAACCCGGTCTGAATCGATCAGCTTGGCGATCGCTGCGATACCTACCGGACCAGCGCGATCGCTTCACAGCCTGGCTCGAAACCCGCTGGGTCAATCCCTCCTACGGCGGCTGGGTGCTGCTGGGACTCTGTCTGTTCTTTTTTGCCGCCGCTTCCAACACCATGGCGGGCTGGCTTTATGTGATGAGCGGGGTGGGCCTGGCCCTGCTGGCCGTGGCGGCCTGGCTGTCCCGGCGCGGTCTCAACGGCCTCAGCCTCAGCCGGGTCAGCAGTCCCCCCGTGACCGTGGGCCAGGCCCTGACCCTGGAGCTGGTGGTGAGCAATGGCGATCGCCAAGCCAAAAGCCTGCTGCAAATCATCGACCCCCTACCCCAGGCCCTGGGCGGTCCCCAAATTCATCCCATCAGGCTCATTGCCCCCCACGGCAGCTATCGCTGGCGCTACTATCAGCCCGCCCAAGCTCGCGGCCTCTATCGATGGGACGAAGTACAGTTGCGCACGGAAGCGCCCCTGGGCCTTTGTGGCCATCGCCGCTGCCTGCCCATCCAGGCCAAAGCCGTGGTCTATCCCACCATCTTGCCCCTGGGCCGCTGTCCCCTGGTGGATCACCTGGGAGAGGAGCGCCAGTCCCAGCAGACCGAGCGATCGCGCCACCAAGCCGCCAATGATGGCCTGACCCGCAGCCTGCGTCCCTACCGCTGGGGGGATCCAATGCGCATGGTCCATTGGCGCACCAGTGCTCGCTTTGGCGAACTGCGGGTGCGGGAGTTGGAGAATGTGCAGTCGGGGCAGGCGGTGGTGTTGGCGATCGATAGCGGCGGTGTTTGGCCAAGCAGTCCTGGGCTCCCCCGTTTGGGGGCCGACCCAGCAGCGGATCCGGCGGGTGACGCAGCAGCTAGCCCAGCAGCGATCGCCGATCAAGCCTTTGAAACCGCCGTCGTAGCCATGGCTTCCCTCTATCGCTACGCCAGCCGCCGCCACAGTAACGTTCAAATTTGGACCGCAACCCATGGCCTGGTTCAGGGCGAAACAACGGTTCTGGAAACCCTGGCGGCTGTCCAGATTACCCCTGGACAAATAGCCTCTGGACAAACAGCAGTCAAAAGCCAGATTGAACGCCCCCGCTCACCCCACATTTGGCTAACGGCAAATGCCGCCAGCTTGGCAACCCTCCCCCCCGGCAGCACCTGGATCCTCTGGCCCAATCCCGCTACCCCAGGGCCAATCCCGACCCAAGCGCCGCCCGGCATCAAGCTCAATCCCGCCTTACCCTAGCGGCCCAGCTCCAGGCTAGCCCCGTAGCTGCTGCTGCTGTCTAAATCTGCACTGGCCCAAAGCTGCACCCTAGGATTGATCTGCCATGACCGATGAGACCCCAGCCTTACCCCCTGTTCCCATTCCAGCCGATGCGCTGCCGCCCGAGTTTTGGCAGGGCGTAGAGCAATTTAACCAAGGCGAATTCTACGCCTGCCATGACAGCTTTGAAGCCCTCTGGACCGAAGCCCATGAGCCCGATCGCACCTTTTACCAAGGCCTCCTCCAACTGGCCGTGGGCCTGTATCACCTGGGCAACCACAACTGGCAGGGGGCAGCGACGTTGCTGGGGGAGGCGATCGGTCGTCTGCGCCCCTACGATGACAACTATGGTGGCATTGCCCTCGCCCCCCTGCGCGCCCAGGCCAAGGTGATTTGGCTGCTGCTCCATGAAACCGGCAGGGACCAGGTGGCAGACCTCGCCCAGCGCCTGGGCCTGGGGGTTGCGCTCCAGCAAACCGACCCGCTCGTGAATCCTGGGCAACGGGTCGCCCTCCCCCGGATTATTCCCCGACCCGACCCCTCTGTAGTCCTGGGCTCTGGCTTGCTAGGTTGGATTTGAATAACAGGCTGGCGTCAGGGGGATGTA
>JAAUQQ010000313.1 GCA_012032745.1 Synechococcales cyanobacterium RM1_1_8 | reverse complement strand
TCTAGGGCGTAAGTTTTGCCCCTCACCCAACCCCTCCCCCACAAGGGGAGAGGGGCTCCGATCAGTCTCCCCTTCTCCATCAAGGGAGAAGGGGCTGGGGGATGAGGGCGGCCTAGGCTGATACAGAAACTTACGCCTCGCTGTACTAATGCACTGCTCGTCCATGGCCTGTTTCTGAGCCGCTACCCCTGAGCCTCTATCCCTGAGCCTCGACCTCTCAACGCCCACTCCATTTCCACTGCTAACCGTCCGAGGATTTCCCTGTATGAGTTCAGCCCTGATCAAACGCAAACGACCGCAAACCCCCCAAGCCGCCATCGCTGGCTGGCGTCGCATTTTGGCTCGGTTTTGGCCAGAGGTCAGCAAGGAAAAGCTATTGCTCGCCCTGGCTGGGTTGGGGCTGGTGGGCGAGATTTTGGCTCAGCTCTTGGAGCCCTGGCCGCTGAAGCTGATCTTTGACCACATCATCATGCCCAGTGCTGCGGTCCAGCCCCTGCCGATTCCGGCCCTCAACGACATTTCTGAAGCCGCGCTCCTAGTGCTGCTTAGCCTTTGTATTGTGCTGGCAACCGCGCTGAAAGCCGGGGCCTCTTACATGAGCTTGGTCAGTCTGTCGATCGCCTCTAGCCGCATCATCGCCCAAATTCGCGCCCAGCTCTACGGTCACCTGCAACGGCTCTCCTTGTCCTTCCACAGCGAGGCCCGCAACGGTGACCTGCTCACCCGCATCATCAACGACATCGATCGCCTGCGGGAGGTCACCATCACTGCGGCTGTGCCGCTGCTGGTCAACACCCTGACGCTGTTTAGCATGGTCGGCGTGATGTTTTGGATGAAGCCCCAACTGGCCTTCATCGGGCTGCTGGTCTTTCCGCTGTTTATCTTCGCGACCACCCAACTCACCCGCAAGATCCACCGCGTGGCCAAGGAACAACGCAAACGCGAAGGAGCCATGGCCGCCACGGCCTCCGAAGCAATCAACGCCATCAAAGTGGTTCAAGCGCTCTCGCTCGAAGAGATGCTGGAGGGCCTCTTTGCCAGCGATAACACCAAAAGCTTGGAGGATGTGGCCCGTACCCAGCAGCTCTCCGCCGGGTTGCAGCGCACGGTGGAAATCTTGGTTGCTGTGGCAACGGCGGTGGTGCTGTGGCGAGGGGTTCAGTTGGTTACCACTGGGGCTGCAACGCCAGGGGATCTGCTGGTGTTCATGACCTACTTGAAGACCTCCTTCAAACCCACCAAACAGTTGGCCAAGCATATCGCCCAGATCGCCAAGGCCACGGCCTCCGGCGAGCGCGTCATCGATATTCTCGAAACGGTGCCAGAGATTCGGGACATGCGGGGGCGATCGCCGCCCCCACCTTCCGGGGGCAGGTGCGTTTTAATAAAGTGGTCTTTGGCTACCAAGAGAGCAATCGCATTCTCCACGGGCTGTCTTTTGAGGTACAGCCGGGGCAGCGGGTGGCGCTGGTGGGGCCATCGGGCGGTGGCAAGTCCACCCTAGTGAGCCTGCTGCTGCGGCTGTATGACCCGATTGAGGGCAATATCTACATCGATGGCCATGACCTGCGGGAGTACCAAGTGGAGTCGTTGCGACGCCAGGTCAGCATCGTTTTACAAGACAGCGTACTGTTTGCCGTCAGTGTTCGCGACAACATCGCCTATGGCTGTCTCGGGGCGACGGATGCAGAAATTGAGGCGGCGGCGCGCCTGGCCAATGCCCATGATTTCATCATGGCGCTGCCGGAGGGCTATGACACGCTGATGGGCGAGCGGGGAGCCACCCTTTCCGGGGGGCAGCGGCAGCGCATTGCCATCGCCCGTGCCGCCGTGCGCCGCGCCAGCATCGTCATTCTCGATGAGCCCACCGTGGGCCTGGACAATGAAAACGAGCAGGCTGTCAGCGAAGCGCTGGAGCGCCTCACCCAGGGCTGCACCACCTTTTTGATTACCCATAACCTGCAAACCGCTGTTTCCGCCGATCGCATTCTCTACCTAGAAAAAGGCCGCATTTTGGAGCAGGGCAGCCACACCGAACTGATGTGCCTAGGCCAGCGCTATGCGGCGCTGTACCAGATTCAGAATGCGATCGCGGGCGTAGAACAGCTAGACGCGAATGCGGCTACAACTCGTACCGGTCCCGCCCCGACCCCCGCTAGATAACATTCCCCCAGAGCCAAATAATTAATGCCTCCCACCTAGCACTCATGAAGCTTCACAAGCATACTTGTCATGACAACTATTCAACAGACCGCTAACCCCCCAGCGCGGCTGACACCCGGCCAGCCAGAGGTCACGATCATCATCGTGCCCCGCGAACGGTTTCAGTTTGCCCAGGAATCCCTAGAAAGCCTGTATGCCGTCACTAAATGTCCCTTTGAGCTGATCTATATCGACAACAATTCTCCGGCTAAACTGCAACGATATTTGAAGGATCAGTCCAAGGAAAAAGGCTTTAGAATTGTGCGGAGCGATCGCTATCTTTCACCCAACGCTGCCCGCAACCTAGGCTTACAATTTGTCACTAGCCCCTACGTCGTCTTTGCTGACAACGATGTGGTCTTCGCCCCTGGCTGGCTAGAGGCACTGGTGAACTGCGCCAAGGAAACCGATGCCACAGTGGTGGGGTCTCTCGTCTGCCAATACAGGCCCCTACACCAAACCATCCATTGCGCCGGAGGAGACTACCTGGCGGCGGAGGAACGAGAGCGGTTTGTGCAAAGTGCATCCCCCGCGAGCGAATCCGAGGGATGGCATATCCGTGAAAAAACCTATTTCCAAAATCGGCGACTGAGCGAAGTTAAAGGCCATCTTGATCGCCAACCCACAGCTTTTGTCGAGTTCCATGCGCTGCTGGTGCAGATGGATTTCTTTCGCCACCATGGACTATTAGATGAGGGTTTTTGCTGCACCAAGGAATACCTGGACTTTGCCATGGAGGTGGCTCGTGCAGGGGGGACTATTTATCTAGAACCCGCTTCAATCGTTACCTTTCTCACCCATCCCCCCACGCCCCGCCTGGGCTGGCGTGACCTGCCCCATTTCTCCCTGCGCTGGAGTGATGCCTGGGAACGGGCTAGCCTAGAGCACTTTCAAAAAAAGTGGAATTTAGCGGACAGTCGCTATTTCCAAAAGCGCTATAAAAAGCTGGGCTGGCGTCGCTGGGAGGAGCTGATCAAGCCCCGAATGGATGGCTTGGCTTGGCTGGGGCAGCAGCGGGCAAAACAGCTTGAGAAACAGCTCATTGCCTGGGAGAAATGGCTGAATCGAGTTTGGTGCGATCGCTATCTTCACCGGACTGCCCAACAGCTCGGTTGTGACGTTGAGGCGATCGCCCTAGGCCAAAATTATCCACCCATCACGCTGACAGTGCCCGCTGATTCGTCGCAGAAATCGGCTTCAACGCCTTTAGCTGCACATTACTAGTAGGCTGCGGCTGAAGTTTTGGCTGCCCTCACCCCAACCCCTCTCCCAGGGAGGGAGAGGGGCTCCGAAAACTTCCGCCTTACGGTACTAGCACTACGCATGACGAGATCGGACATCGATTCATCCACAACTCTAAGGAAACACCATGCTATATCGCGATTTTGGTAAGACCGGCTTGAAGGTATCGGCCATTGGCCTAGGCACCTGGAACATTGGCAACCAGTGGGGCGAAATCGACGAAGAAACGGCGATCGCCACCGTCCATGCCGCCCTCGATCACGGCGTCAATCTGATCGACACCGCCGAGTCCTATGGCATTCCTAGCGGGCTGTCCGAAGAACGCCTGGGGCGAGCACTCAAGGGCAGGCGCGACCAGGTTCACATCATGACCAAAATTGGCCGCTGGGGACGGCGATCGGGCCAGACCGTGCCCATGACGACCGTAGATATGGTGCGGCTCTGTGTCCATGCCTCTCTCTACCGGCTTGGCACCGACTACATCGATGTGTTGCTCTGCCACGAGGGCAAAATCGAAGACCCCAGCCTCTACCTAGAAGCCTTTGAATTGCTCAAGCAACAGGGCACCATCGGAGCCTATGGCATCTCCACCGACAAGCCCGAGGTCCTAGAGCGATTCAATGCCCAGGGCACTTGCAGCGTGGTTGAACTGGACTACTCCTTGCTCAACCGCAACCCCGAAAAAGACATGTTGCCCTACTGCCAGGAGCAGGGCATTGCCGTGGTGGCGCGGGGGCCTCTGGGTAAAGGACTGCTCACGGGTAAATATTCCACCGATACCGTCTTTACCGACACCGTCAGATCGGAATGGTACGCCAGCGATCGCGATCGCGAAAAACTCCAGCGTAAATTGGCGAAGGTCGAGCACCTCAAAACCGCCCTGGCCCCCGGCGAAGCCATGGTCGATGCCGCCCTCAAGTACGTGATCTCCCACCCCAGCCAGCCCGTGACCATCCCCGGTGCAAAATCCCCCGCCCAAGCGACCCTAAATGCCAAGGCTGGGGGAAGCACCCTCACCAAAGAGCAGCGGGCCACACTCATTGCTCTCCTCAAGGGCAATGTAGCCCCAACAGAGACCATGCCCGCCCCGGCCTGGGTTTAGGCACTGCTCAAAGCGCCACGGGCACCACGGGCACCACGGGTTTTGTCACAAAACCCGAGTCTAGGGCAGCCTCCCAGGTCTGCCCCTCTCCACCCAGATCCTCCCCTCCACGCCCATGCTTGTCCCTCTCGCTCCACCACGGACCACTTCCACCCGGCCCCTGCCGGGCTACGACCTGCCCCCTGTGCCTCCCCAGGGCCTGCGCGTGATCTTGTTGCGCCACGGCCGCAGCGACCTCAACGATGCGGGTCGCTACCAGGGCAGCTCCGATCAGTCTCGACTGACCCCGCGAGGCCAGTTGGCTTCACAACAGGTGGGGCAATACCTGCGCCACTGCGCGATCGCCCACCTCTACGTCAGCCCGTTGCAGCGAGCCCAGCAGACCGTGCAAGAACTGCTCCCTCAGTTGACTGCGACCTCCCCCATCCCGATCACAACGGTCGAGAAACTACGCGAAATCGACCTACCTGCCTGGGAGGGGTTACGCTACGACGATGTGAAAATTCGCTTCCCCGACGCCTATCGCTGTTGGCAAACCGCGCCGGAGCAGTTTGCCATGGCCCCCGGCCTCATTGATGGCCTAATCGATGACCTAAACAGCAGCCCAAACGATGGCCAAACGGATTCTTCCGCACGGCCCTGTCCAGTGCAATACCCAGTCCGGGATCTCTACCAACGAGCCAGGGACTTTTGGGCTTTGACCTTGCCCAAACACCGGGGCCAAACCCTGCTGGTGGTCAGCCACGGTGGCACCATTCAGGCCCTGGTGAATACGGCCCTGGGGCTGCCCATGGCCAGGCATCACCAGATGCAACAGACCCACAGTGGTCTCACAACCCTGGACTTTGCCGCCCCCGCCCTCGGTGCTGCCCAACTAAAACTGCTGAACCTGACCACCCCCATTGGCGAACAACTGCCCAAACTGAAAGCAGGTAAGCAGGGGCTGCGCCTGCTACTGCTGCCCTGCCAGACGGGAACCGAAGCCGATGCTGCCCTGGCAGAGCTGGTGCAGGAGCAACCCATCACCGCCTGCATGGTAGAGGATCAGCCCTGCTGCCATCTGGGCCAGCGTGTTTTCCTGTCCCAGCATTCCGAAACCGTCACCCTCTCCGTGGGTCAGAGCAATTTTCTACATCACTGGCAGCGATCGCTGATGCGCTCCCTGCAACAAGCCTCCGCCACCGAGCTAACCACCGTGGCAGCAGTCTGTCACCAGGGCCATGCCGAATCTTTCCTGCACCAAGTGATGGGGTACCCCCTACCGCTGTTGCCCAATACCCTTTCAGTCTTGCATTATCCCAGCGCGGCGCTGCGGCCCATTCTCCAGACCCTCAATAGCCGCCCTGTGTCTGGCCAGTTCTAGTACTCGGTGGCGTAAGTTCCTGGGCCAGCCTTAGCCACCCTCATCCCCCAGCCCCTTCTCCCATAAAAGGAGAAGGGGAGCCGGATCGGAGCCCCTCTCCCTTCCTGGGAGAGGGGTTG
>JAAUQQ010000312.1 GCA_012032745.1 Synechococcales cyanobacterium RM1_1_8 | reverse complement strand
CGGGCCTGTTGTTGGACTTGCTGTTGTTTTTTTTTCGGCTGCCCTTGGATGGGGACTCAGTCGAGCTGGGAGTAGCCTGCACTCCGGTCCGCTTCACTGGATAGCTCAATTTTGTGCCCCATGCTCGCCAGCTTGCGCCGCCCTTCCAGCGCCCGCAGATCATTGGGGTTCAGCTCCAGGGCCTTGCGAATGGAGACCTTGGCCATGGTGGCTTGGTTTTGCTGGAGATAGATAATGCCCATCAAGCTATGGCAGCGGCTGTCCTGGGGGGCAGCCCGCAAGCCATCGCGCAGCTCCAAAATGGCCTGGGAGTGGGCCTGCTTGCGCAAATACTCCTCGGCGCGGCGCAAATAGCCATCCGCCAAGGACCTCATCGGGAAGGGATTGGGCTGGATGATCGTGGACGGGCCATTGTCTTCTGTGCCTCGACCCGGTATCGATTTCCCACCCGTGCCCCGGTCAATCGGCGCAACAGGCTCGGGCTGGGTGGCCACCTGGCCCTTGCCCTCCTTGCGCAGCAGGTAGACTAAGTTCAGCTCGCTCAACGTTCCCACCACATCGGTAATCCGATCCAGGGATTCAAACTGCTGGTCTGCCAGGGCTTGGACCATTTGGTGATAGCTGCCATCCAGGTTGGGAGCCTTAAACAGTTTTTTGGCAGCTTCCCCCAGGCCGCCCGTGAGCTGATCCCGCTGCTGGTGGACCTGCTGGCCCCGGAGGCGAACGGAAAGCAGGTATTCCTTGCGGTTTTTGTCCTGGTACAGCATCTCGTAGGCGGGATTGACCAGCTTGGAAAGCACGTCAGTGGCTTTCTGCTTATCGTCCGGATCGCAACCCACCAAGCTGTCGGGGTGTAATTTTCGAGCCACCCGCAGGTAGCGCTTGCGCACCTGGGCGGGCTCCGCATCCACCGGCAGGCCCAGGGCAGCATGGTGATCCTCAAAGGTATCGAGGGCGTAAAGTCCTTTTCTAATCTCGAAAGACATCCTATGTCCCTTGCTGAGTCTGGAATGGAGCTGTGGGGATTCCCCAAGGTAGGGGCTGAGCCCGGCCGATGCGATCGCCCCTGGCTACAGGTCTACAGCCCGTGGGTTGGGCTTCTTCTATCGGGCTGGTCCATCAGGCTGATGGAGCCCCGTGGCTCGGCCTGGAATCATTATCTATCAGACCGCGATCGCATGATGTATCGGACCCAGTATGTATGAGACCCAGCCCGCTGGCTGTCCACTGGCAACTCCTCTGGCAGTCGTTTATCCAAAGCAGTCGTTTATCCAAAGCAGTCGTTTATCCAAAGCAGTCGTTTATCCAAAACGAGAGCGTTGGGAGCACCCTGCCAAGGCATGGCAAGAATTAATACCCTACTCAGCCAGTATTACTCAATCGGTAGTTTCAGGAGACAAACCGTAAAGTCAGAGCCTGGCTGGGGCATCGCTAGCCCCTGGCTGGGGCATCGCTGGGGCGCTCCTGCGGGGGAATTGTTAGGGGCATTGTAAAGGATGACACCAGCAAATGGATCGCTAGGGTCAGTTCGGCTTGGCCTGGGCCAAGGCTACGACAACGCTACGACAGTATTCTAGGCAAGGCGGTATTGATCCGGATCGCCCAGGGGCCGAGTTTCCACCAGGGCCTGGCTCAAGGCGGGATGGATCGCCCCGTTGGTGGCCAGTACGCGCCCAGAGGCCAGCTCAAACGGACCTTGGTCGTAGGCGCTCACCTGGCCGCCCGCCTCCTGGACGAGGAGAATGCCCGCTGCTAGATCCCAGGGGGCCAGGCCTCGCTCCCAGTAGCCATCCAGGCGGCCACAGGCCACAAACGCCAGGTCGAGGGCAGCGGAGCCGCCCCGGCGGACGCCTTGGGTGAGGTGGGTAAGGCGGTGAAATTCGGCGTAGTTGTTGTCATCGGTTTGGTGGCGATCGTAGGCGAAGCCGGTCGCGAGTAGGCTCTGGGCCAGGCTGGGGGTGGTGGAGACTTGGATGGGCTGGCGATCGCGCCAGGCTCCCAGCCCCCGAACCGCCTGAAACAGCTCCTGGAAAAACGGCGCAAACACCACCGCCACCACGGGCTGGCCCCGAAACAGCAGGCCAACGGACACCGCATAAAAGGGGTATTGGTGGGCATAGTTGGTGGTGCCATCCAGGGGGTCGATCGCCCAGAGATAATCATTGGAGGCTGCATCGGCACTCTGGCCCGACTCCTCCGCCAGGATGGCGTGGCCAGGCAGGTGGCGCGCCATGGCGGCGAGGATAACCGCCTCCGATTCCTTGTCCGCATTGGTGACCAGATCCCCCTGGCGTCCCTTTTCCTCCAGGGAGGTCAGTTGACCAAAGTAGCGCTGAAGCACCGCGCCACCCGCCTGGGCGGCCTCAGTAGCAATGTCGAGGAAGCGCTGGAGATCAGCCGAACTGGGCGGGGTGGATGGGGTCATGGGTGGGGGATTGGGTCGGGGGGCAGGAAATTAGGGGCAGGAAATTAGAGGCAGGGCGTTAGGAGCAGGAAGTTAGGGGCGTACTGTCCAGGTCAGGGGGTACGGGTTTCTTGAAACTCATCGGGGGTCTGGCGCATGGGGTTCGCCGGATCCCAAATGCCCAGCCCCTGGAGGCGAGCAGATTCCTGGGCGCGGCGCAATTCTCCGTCGTAGCGGATATTGGGCAGGCGGGAGTCGAGCAGGGCATGGCCTGCGGCCAGCAGGTCGGCGTTGAGGAGCTGACCATCGTGCCAGACATAGGCCAGGAGGCGATTGTAGGGGGCCTCCCGTTCGAGATCGAATTCGAGCTGGATGGTTTGCTTTTCGACCTGGCGCAGAAAATCCATCGCTGCTTTGCCCCAGGGGCGCTGGGCGGGGCTGGGGGCATCGAGGCCGATCAGCCGGACCCGCTGGATTTGGTTGTTGGCCAGGGTGGGAATGGTGACTTCGAGGCTGTTGCCGCTGATGATTTGCTGGACGGTGCCCTGGACCAGGGGCGTCTGGGGCTGTAGGCGGCCTTGGCAACCGGCGAGGCTGAGCCACAGGGCGATCGCCGCCGCCGCCATGAGAGATCTCAAAACAGCTCCCAAAACAGACCTAACAGCAGCCTGGAGCGGCGATCGCTTCGCCAATCTCCCCCAGCCCCCCGGCCAAACACCGTTCAAAAACCCACCGGCCATCGCCTAGTCCTCATCCAAGGGAAGCCCAAACTGCACCTTGCCCTTGCCAAAATAGCGGCCAAACTGCTGCTCGTAGACTTCATCCTCATCCTGGGTTTCCACCTCCAAGTCGGAGCGGGGGCAGCAGACACAGAGCAGGGCATAGCCCTTGTCTCGCAGGGATTGGGAGAGGCCCATGGCTTCGGGCTGGTGGACTTGGCCGGACTTGATGCGGACCGCGCAGGTGGTGCAGGCTCCATTGCGACAGGCGAAGGGCAGCTCTACGCCTTGGCCTTCGGCGGATTGGAGGATGTAGCGATCCTCCGGGACGCGGACGATGTGGTCAATGCCTTTTTGGCGATCGTGAACCACGATAGTGTGAACTTGGGTCATGGTAGCTGGAGAAATGGAGAGCTTGATCCAGCCTAGAACGGCTTGGCCCCGAACGGGATGGCCTCAAACAGGCCAACCTAGAACAGGCTGAGCTGGGCGGGCGGCTCCTGGACTTGGTCCCAGGGCAGGGGCGGAATCTCAACGCCGCGCTGGCGGCCCCGGCGCTCGACGAGGCGCTGGAAGCTGCGGGTGGTGGCGGGCGATCGCGCCTCCATCGGACAATGGACAAAGAAATAGACCTGAATTCCAGCAGCCAGCCAATCCACCACCCGCTCCGCCCATTCCTGCAAATAGGCCTGGTTGCGCAGCGGCTCGGGGTGGGTAATGAACCGCACCAGGGTAAAAGGCGCGGTCACATCGGGCTGGAGGGGCAGATTGGGCTTTTGCCGCTGGGAGAGGGCCTGGGGATCGTCCGGCCCTTCGTACATCAAGCGGGTGTCGAGCAAGACCCGACCCATGCCCCGCGCTTGCAGGGCCTGGTTGATGTCAGCGGCCAGGCTGGGAATAAACCAGCCGCGATGGCGCAGCTCCAGGGCCAGGGGCATATGGAGGGGGTCATCCGCAGCGGGCCAGGCATCGAGAAAGCCCAATAGATCCGCCCGCATGTTGGGACTGTAACTGGGCGGTAGCTGGATGAACAGCGGCCCCCGACGCGGCCCCAGGGGCTGCATCCGCGACAGAAAATCGTGGCTGCCTTGGATCTGGGGCACCAGCGGTCCATCGTGGCTGTAGAGGCGGGGCAGCTTCAGGCAAAAGCGGAAGGAGTCTGGGGTTTGGGCTGCCCAGCGAGCCACCGTCGGTTCATCGGGGATGGAGTAGAAGGTGGTGTTGCCTTCCACGGCGGTGAGGCGATCGCCATACAGCTGCAAAAAATCCCCGCTCTGGCTGCCCTTGGGATAAAAATCGCCCAGCCAGTCTCGATGGGCCCAAACCGCACAGCCGAGATAGAAGTTGGACATGGGCTTCCGGTAATGATCTGGAATGGCTGCTGGATCTGGAATGGCTGCTGGATCTGAAATCAAGACACCCTAGCAGCACCAGCCTAGCTCCCTTCGCTCGGCGGACTGGCTTCGCCCGGCATCTGGGGCAGCTTGGTTTCGTAGTAGTCGGTGGCGGTGACATTGCCGATCACGCCGCGATCGCGATTAATGCAAGCGGGCTTATCTACAAACTGACAAACCCTGGCCCAGAGTTTGGCTCGGGTGCCCGCCGGTCCGCTGGAAAACTCCACGCGATCGCCCCCAGGGGCGGGCACAATTTTGACCTGACAGACGGGACAAATTTTCGTTTCAGCTCCGGCCATGGTTTGAGTCTCCTGGAGTAGCGGGGGCGGCAATATTTGGGCAGCGACAGTCCAGCCGCAATATTCTAACGGCAATATTCTGGACGCTGGGCCTTGACTCGGCAATCTGCCCATTGAGTTCATTGAATTAGCTTCTAATGCTTGGGCCACGCTCGTCAAACCGCCGCCCCCGACAACGGCCCAGACCCTAGGCCCCTCGAAACAACCGCTCGGCCCCGAGGGCGATCGCCCCCCCGACCACCAACAACACCCCCAGCACCTGGCCCAGGGGCAGCACTTCATCGCTAACAAACAGACAAATCAGCCCCACCGCCAAGGGCAAGCCCCCCTGGACCATGGCATTCAGCCCCGCCCCCAGGCGGCGACGGCTGGCCAACCCCAACAACTGAGCTAGCACCCCGGCCAAGCCCAGGCCGATGCAGGCGATCACATAGCCTGGGTCATTGAGGGGAGCCGTGCGGGGCAGCACCCACAGCGCGGGCATGGAACAGAGCCAAGCCAGGCCAAATTGCAGCACCGTCAGGGTCATGGGGTTCATGCGCCGACCGTTCACCGCGCTCAGCATCAGATAAAAGGCAAAACACAGGCCGCTGGCCAGCCCTGCCATGCGCCCGCCGCCCGCGCTCCAAACCACCAACAGCAGCCCCAGGGCCAGGGGCAGCGTTGCCAAGAGGCGAGATTGGCTCAGGGGTTGGTTAAACAGGCTCCAGCCGAGGAATTGGTTCAGGGCAGGGTAAATCAAAAACAGCGCCACCGCCGGGGTGGCGGAGCTGGTGGCGATCGCCCCATAGAGCAAAAACTGGGCCAAAAAGAAAAACAGGCCGCTGGCGGCCAGGCTGATCCAGGCCAGGGGATCGCGATCGCGCACCACCCCCTGCATTTCCTGAAGCAGCGGCGGATAGAGGCCCTGGCCAATCACAATCATGAAGGGCAGCACCATCAACATCCGGATCCAAAAGGTCACCAGGGCACTATTCCAGGTGGCGGCAATCAGTCCATCCCGGCTACCCAGCCAGGGTGCCCCGTGGAACAGCACCTGCAAAATGGCATATTGACCCGCCCAGCAGAGCAAGCCCAGCAGGGCGATCGCCAAACCGCTGCGACGAAAACGGCGGCGATCGGGCCAGGGCGATCGGCGACAGCGGCCTCGGCTGCTAAGGTTTCAGCTACAGCGGCCTCGCCTAGAATCGGGGCACCTTGCTGCTGCCCCCG
>JAAUQQ010000311.1 GCA_012032745.1 Synechococcales cyanobacterium RM1_1_8 | reverse complement strand
GTCCAGCAGCCAATGAAGCGCCAGGGGCGATCGCCCCCACCCCTGGCACAGTTCCCCCAGGAGGATGCCCCCCCCTCCTACAGCCAGCTCATCACTGACATTAAAGCGGGCAAGGTTGAGAAGATCGACTATGACCCCAGCCAGGACTTGGCCCAAGTCACCTACAAGGGCAAAGCTGATCCCGTGCGGGTGGGGGTGCCCCAGGATCCCGTCGAGCTCTTGGATAGCGAACTGCTCCAAAGTTCCGGGGTGGCCTTGGACATTCAGTCCAGCGAAGAGGCCAGCCGCAGACTGGCGGTGATGGGCAATCTGCTGCTGATTGCGGTGGTGTTGGTTGGCTTGATGATGATCATCCGGCGCTCCGCCGGGGCCGCCAACCAGGCCATGAGCTTTGGCAAGACCCGCGCTCGCTTCCAGATGGAGGCCAAAACCGGCGTGGTGTTTGACGATGTGGCGGGGGTGGAGGAAGCCAAGGAAGAACTAGAGGAAGTGGTCTCGTTCCTCAAGCAGCCGGAGAAGTTCACTGCGATCGGGGCCAAGATTCCCAAGGGGATGTTGCTGGTGGGGCCACCGGGCACCGGCAAGACCCTGTTGGCGAAGGCGATCGCCGGAGAAGCAGGCGTGCCCTTTTTCAGTATGTCCGGCTCCGAGTTTGTGGAAATGTTTGTCGGGGTCGGTGCTTCCCGCGTGCGCGACCTGTTCAAAAAGGCGAAGGACAACTGCCCCTGTCTGATTTTCATTGACGAAATCGATGCGGTGGGCCGCAAACGCGGCAGCAGCATGGGGGGCGGCAACGATGAGCGGGAGCAGACCCTGAACCAGTTGCTGACGGAGATGGATGGCTTTGAGGACAATTCCGGCATCATCATCATCGCAGCGACCAACCGGCCCGATGTGCTAGATCCGGCCCTGCTGCGTCCGGGCCGCTTCGATCGCCAGGTGATGGTGGACCTGCCGACCCGCCAGGGGCGCTTGGGCATTTTGGAAGTTCATGCCAAGACCAAGAAGATCTCCGAAGAGGTGTCGATGGAGGCGATCGCCCGCCGCACCCCCGGCTTCTCCGGGGCGGACCTGGCCAATTTGCTCAACGAAGCGGCCATCCTCACCGCCCGCCGCCGCAAGGAAGCCGTCACCATGCTGGAGGTCGAAGATGCCATCGATCGGCTGACCATCGGCTTGAAGCTGAAGCCCCTGCTGGACAGCGCCAAAAAGCGGCTCTTGGCCTACCACGAGATCGGCCATGCCCTGCTCCAGGTGCTGCTCAAGGATGCAGACAAGCTCAACAAAGTGACGATCATTCCCCGCTCTGGGGGCATCGGCGGGTTTTCCCAGCGCCTCCCCAACGAGGAAAACCTCGATAGCGGACTCTATTCCCGCGCCTGGTATCGCGCCCAAATGATCGTGGCCATGGGGGGCCGCGCAGCGGAATACGTGGTGTTTGGCCCGGATGAGGTCACCCCCGGAGCCAGCTCGGACATTCAGAACGTGACCGGCATGGCGCGGGCCATGATCACCCAGCTCGGCATGTCCAGTCTGGGGCAGATGGCCTTAGAAGGCCGGGGCGTGATCGAAGAGGATCTATTTGGGCGACCGGATTTCTCCGAAGAAATGATGGTGCGCATTGACCACGAGATTCGGGGTTTCGTGGTCGAAGCCTACGAGCAGGCCTGTCGGATGCTGTTGGCCCATCGGGAGTTGATGGATCTGTTGGTCGATGTCCTGGTGGAGCAGGAGGTGATTGAAGGCGATCAGTTCTGCGAAATCGTGGCCAAGCATACGGACTTGCCCCAGAAGCGGGGCTATGAAAGCCAGCCAGCAGACCAGGCTGCCCAGGCAGCCGCTCCAGTGGCGATGATGCGTTCATCTCAGCACCAGGGGGGAGGCGTTTGAGCCGCTCTGTTCTGGGGCGGCAGCCAGCGTTTCTGGGTCAGGCTGGGGCGCTGGGTCGGTGGGGATAGCGGTGAAGATGGCTTGGAGTTTGGTGACTTCGATCGCCAGGTTAAACTCCCGCTCCACCTTGGCGCGGCCTGCCTGGCCGAAGCGCGATCGCAGCTCGGCATCGCCCAGCAGTTGAGCGATGCGATCGCCCAGGCTTGCCCCATCCCCCGGCGGCACCAAAAAGCCATTCACCCCATCCTCCACCAGTTCGCCCACCCCGGCGATCTGGGTGGAAACGACCGGCACCCCCGCCGCCATCGCCTCCATCAAAGACACCGGCACGCCTTCGGCAAAGCTGGGCAGCACAAACACATCGGTGGTTTGCAGGGCCTGGCGCACCTCCCCTTGGGATTGATAGCCGAGGAAGTTGACCTGGCGATCGAGGCCGAGGCGGTGGGTCAGGGTTTCGAGGGCGGGGCGATCGGCCCCATCGCCGATGATGTCGAGCTGGAGATCTGGGTGTTGGGCTTGGATCTGGCCGAGGCCCTGGAGCAAGATGGGCAGTCCCTTTTCGGCGGCGAGGCGACCGACGTAGAGCAGGCGTTTGCGATGGGGGCGGTGCTGCACTAGCTCGAACGGTTCGGCCTGGCTAGCCTGGTGGGTCTGGCTGGCATCGTTGCCCTGGCTGGCATCGTTTTCCTGGCTGGAACAGTTGAAAGGAATGCCGCAGTGGACGATGTGGAGCTTGTCCCAGTCGGCAAGGTCGGTGAAGACCATGGCCTGGCTGCGGCAGAAGTGGCTGATGCAGGCGACAAATTTGGCTTGCTTAATTTTTTCATCAATGCGCCAGCGGTGGGGCTCGAAGAAAATGTGGGGGCCGTGGAGGGTGAAGCTGTAGGTGCTGCCGCTGAGGGCAGCGGCAAGCATGGCGACGGTGCAGCTAGAGGAGCCGATGTGGTTGTGGAGGTGGGGGATGCCGCGCCGCTGGAGGTGGCGGGCGAGGATGCCGCCTCGCCGAAGTAGAAGAGCTGGTAGAGCAGGCCTTTGAAGCCGGGCTGGCTGGTGCGTTTGGCCAGGGCGAGGGCGCGGAGGTAGCGGCAGGGGCTTTGGGCGAAGAGCTGGAGGTGGTCGCCCAGGAGGCTGGCCAGGAGGGCGAGAAGGCCGAGAAGGTTGGGAGGGGAGAGGAGATAGGTGGTGCGATCGCGTTCTTGCTGGAGGGCCTGGGAGACCATGTGGCGATCGCCGGGGCGGCGGATGGAGAAGGTAAAAACCTCAGTGCCCTGGGCTCTGAGCTGGGCGACTTCGCGCTGGATGAAGGTGTCGGTGGCGCGGGGGTATTCGCCCGTGAGGTAGGCGATGGGCATGGCGGTGGGCATGGCGATAGGCATGGCAAATGCAGCAATGGACTATCTCCGCTTTCTGGGGTGGCGACAGGGATCCGGTGAACTGGTCCCGGCGTCATGACAATTGCAAAGGTGAGGCCCCGCGTTCCGGTGAGGCTCAGATGGCTTTGCGTCAGCTTCATGGTTGGGGTGTAGTTTTCGCTGGGCTCCACAGCGCTGAGTAGTAGCTAGCTACGATGAAGAGAGTTGTGCAGGAGCCTGTCACTTCCTTGAGAGAAAATGATTGCCCTTTCAAACGCCGATTCTGCCGTCTAGAGCTATTACGACGAGTTTTCAGGCTTTGAATATTCTTTTTAGAAGGCAACAGGCTACCCACAAAAGCACGAAACACAAAACATCAGACATCGTGACTCAGTTATGAAGATTTCGTCATTTTTTACGTTGACTCAAGTGATGTAATTATACTTAGAGTTGATGGCCTAAGGTTAGACAAAATTTTCCTTGAGATGTCTGAAACGCCCGTGGGCTGGAAGGGACTTTAGGCAAGATGTCCTGCCTTAGGAGCTTACCTGCAATAGAATCAAAGAAAAGAACTATGAGAACCTGTAAAACGTCATTTAAAGTTGCTACATCTGCAGCTATTTTCTCAGTGCTAGCTGGTTTGAATGCCCAAATTGCCCAGGCTATTAATCTCAATTTTACGCTCTATAATGAGACAAGCAAGACAATCTATTACCTCTATGTCTCAGCCGCACGCTCCAACACGTGGGGTTCAGACATTCTTGGTGCAGGCGTTATAGCAAGTGGAGGGTACGAAAATATTACTTTCCCAAATCAAAGTTCTTCAAGCCCTTGTATCTACGATATCAGGGTCGTCTTTAATGACGGCACAAAGAGTGAAGGTCGCCATAATTTATGTGAAGTTAGCTCGGTCACCGTTCGCTAACTGGTTCAGATAAGGTCTATTCCCCTGCTAGCAATTCCTGGTTCGCAGCGGGATAAACGAAAAAAACAGGTAAAAATTTAAGGCTGGACAAAATCCTCTTTCTGGACAGTGGGAAGTTCTATACGTGCCCAAACCCTTGCAGGCAGGCATTCAGCACTTGGCCATGTATATTTTAGGCAAAAGCAAAGGGCTACTGCTTTCGCCTAAAATATGCGCTGA
Organism: Synechococcales cyanobacterium RM1_1_8; assembly: GCA_012032745.1. Lineage (GTDB taxonomy): Bacteria > Cyanobacteriota > Cyanobacteriia > PCC-9006 > JAAUQQ01 > JAAUQQ01. Next base: position 1,660 of record JAAUQQ010000311.1, on the reverse strand, counting down.
GAGGATTCTTTGTCCTGAAACCCTCTCAGTGCAAGGGTTGTAAAATTGAAGAACTCTTTAAGGCTATGAAGAACTTCCCACTGTCCAGCCCTTAACTTAATTCAATGTAACTACTGAATCAAGTGGCGGAAAATTTCATCTTATTTTTACAGCAAGCTTTACGGTCCCTGCTGGCAGTTTCCTTATAAAGCCGCCTGCCCCAACCGCTGATCCCGATTGGACACAAACGAGCCCCGCTCCTGGGAGAGCTGCCCCGATCGCGCCAAACGACTAATCCGCTCTCCCCGCACCTTGGCATGGGTCATGGGTTTGGCCCCAAAGGTCTCCCGCACCGTCAAGTAGCGATCCAAGACCCTCAGCTCGGTTTCGTGGTGCCATTGGCCAGCACCACGGGCTGAAGCTTGAGCTGGGCCAGGGCTTCGGCAATGCCGGGGGCAACGTAGGCGGGGCGGTTGACGTGGTTGTCCAGCAGCAGGGCCAGGCCGAATTCCGACTGAATCAGGTCGGCGAGGCTGTAGCCGCCCAGGCCGCTGTGGCGCACGAAATAGAAGCGATCCACCCGATCGATGGCATGGAGAATTTCCACGGCCTTGACCGCGAGGTCGCGACCGGCGATCGCAAATCGATAGGCCCAAATGGCCTGGCGCAGCAAATTCTTTTGATAGTCATTGCTGAGGCGCACCCCGCCGAGACTGAGCCAGCCCCGCACGCCATCGCTGGCCTCCACATCCAAGCCAAACTGGCCGAAATAATGCTGAAATTCATCGGGGTAGCTCTGCTTCAGGCGCGTCAGCAGCGCCCCCAGTTCGCCGGGGCGATCGGGGCTGCCAGCGGTCCATTGGAAGAGGCCGAAGCTGAGGTATTGGCCATCCCAAGTGTTGACCGCATCGAGGTTGCCTTCGTTTTGGGCGATCGCGGCGATCGCATTCATTTCTCCATCGCTCAGCTTCGCCCGGCGCAACAGCCCACTGGCCTGGCGGATGAAGTCCTCGGGCTTTTCGTTGCCCCGGCGGTAAATGCCCTTTTGGTAGAGGACACCGACGGTTTCTTCGCGATCGGCCTGGACCCATTGGGCAAAAACATTGTCTTCGCGAATCGAAAACTTCACCGGCTGGAGCTTGCCCTCAGCCTTACCCTGGGCATCGTTGAGCAAGGGGGCAATGGGCAGAGGGCCGGGGTTGCCATCCCAGCCTGGAATTAAGAGCTGTTGGCCCACGGCCAGGGCGGCGGGGTCGGCCAAGTTGTTGAGGCGGCCAATTTCTTCCCAGCGGCGGCGATCGCCCAGGGTCTTCTCGGCGATGGCGTAGAGGTATCGCCGGATTGGACGGTGTAGCTTGTGGGCGTTGCGGAGACGCCGGGCGGCGGGGCAGGGATCGGGGTGGGAGCCGGCGTGGGAACTGGCGTGGGAACGGGTGCAGGCGTCGGCGTGGGAACGGGCGCGGGAATCGGTGCAGGGGTGGGAACAGGAATGGGCGCAGGCGGCGGCGAGCTGCCGCCCTGGGCTGGAATCTTCAGCACCATGCCCACCCGCAAGGCGCTGGGCGAGGTAATGCCATTCAGATCGGCGATTTCCCGCCAGCGGTTGCCATTCCCCAGGGTCTTGGTGGCGATCGCGATCAGCGTATCGCCGGGCTGGACGATGTACTGGCGGAGCTGGGGG
>JAAUQQ010000310.1 GCA_012032745.1 Synechococcales cyanobacterium RM1_1_8 | reverse complement strand
CCAGGCACAGAACCGCAACCAGCAGCCCGGCCAGCACAGCCCCATTGCGACGGCAGCGCCCCAACCAGCGCCCCCCGCTGAAATCCCCATCACCGCTCAGACCGTCGCCCCAGCCTCCCCCCAGCGGCTGGCTTGGCCCCGCCGCCGGACGATCGCCCTGCAATGGTTCATCGCCAGCTTTGTCGGTCTGGCGATCGCCCTGGGAATTTGGGGCGATCGCCGCCCTGGCCCTCCCCATCGTCATCAGCCTCACCGGCCTAGACCAGCTCAGCGGCTTTGCCCTGGTCCTGATGTTGGCATTGCAGTTGATACTGGGGATCCCCATTACTGGCCTAGCCCTGGGCCACCTCCAAATGCGTATGCTGCATCGCTATCTGCGGGGCGTGGCGGGCTGGCAACTGATTACCCCCCTGGGACTCTCCATGGGCTTTTTAATTGCCGTAATCGTCCATTTTGTCGGCAACCAAGCGATCAGTCTCGCAGGTCTAGCCGACAGCCTCGGCCAGGCCCAGGGCACCACAGGCCAATTGCTGAGCTTTGGCTGCACAACCCTGGCGATCGGCCTGGGCTGTGGCTTCCTAGGGCTGGCCCAATATACCGTCTTGAGCAGCAAGCTGCGTCTGGCGAAACAATGGATCATGGCCACGGGGGCCAGCGGCATGGCAGCCTGGCTACTGGGCCAGGGTCTATTTAGCCTCATCCCTCCCCTGCTTGATGGCTGGGCACGCAGTCTCAACCTCACACCGACGCTCCTGGGCCTGGTGATTAGCAGCTTGGCAGGCTGGTTCCTCTTCCAGGGGCTGTTAGGCCTGGTCCTGGCCCAGTTATTCCAGGGTCAGGCGCGACCCCAGCCCAGCAAACCCTCAGGCCAGCGGTCAGCTCCACGACCAGCACAGCATTCTAGAAAGCTCTCCAGGAAATGGCCTGGCCCCTCGCCCGGATAGCACCGGGCTGCCTGAGAGGATGTTTGAGAATTCGCCAAAGCCAGCGATTCTATACCCAACAGGCTAGGCTGCGCCCGCTTTTTAATCAAAAGTACGGGCTATGGGCATCATCAGCTACAGCCAAAGCCATTCTCAAACATTCTCTGAGCCGCCTAGCCGCTACTTGTGATAATTGCCCCGATTCAAAATCGTTTTCGCGCGATAGAGTTGTTCTACCAACATTAACCGCGCCAGCTCATGGGGAAAGGTCATGGGAGAAAGGCTCAGCAAGACCTGGGCCTGTTGCTTGACCTCCAAACTCAAGCCTTCGGCGCTGCCAATGAACAAAATGAGACGGTTGGAGGGGGCTTTGCCCAGAAATGCTGCAAACTGCACCGAGGAGAAACAGGTGCCCGCCTCGGAGAGGGCGACCAAGCGATCGCCTCCCCGCAGCCCTGCCAGCACCTGCTCCCCCTCCTTAACAGGATTAGAATCCTTAATCTCCACGGTCTCCAGCTCTGGCAGTCGCGCACCGTATAGGTCAATGCCATCGCGAATCCAGGATTTTTTTACTTTACCCACTGCAATGAGTTTGAGTCTGGGAAAGCTTGGCATGGAGAAAACAGAGCCTTCAAAAAGACATCGAACAGCCCCCCAACAGCCATTCCTTCGGAGCCTAGCACAGCGTCACAGCCGAGACCCGAGCGAGAAGCTTAAAGTCTGAACAGCAATGGACCAAAGCTTCAGGTTCGGGAATCCCGCCCTCTTTCGCCCGACTTTAGCTTGCAATGTTTGGCTTCGCCAGCTTAGGATTGTACCAGACGTAAAAGCAGTACACCTACCTCCTGAGCCCTGCTAGGCAATCACTCCTCCCCGCCCGCTCCCAAATGATCATCAGCCTCAACAAGAGTGACCGCCACCCTCGAACAGGATTACTGCATCTCGCGAGCTCTACCCTAAAACCATTGCCCTAGAAGCCTGATAAACCCTTCTAGGCAAGCTTGCAGATTCCCAATAAACGCACTCTAAGCTACGGTTTTTTGAGGCTAAGCCCATTACAATAGAGTAATAAACCTAACCAACCTTTTAGTTGCTCACCCAACATTTTCCTTGTGCTTGTAAGGGCTATCTAGCGGGTATTTTATCCCACCTTCAAATCATGCCATTGGAATTCCCTCTAAGCCGGTGGAAATATTTAAGTTTCTGAATGAGTCTCTCCCAGCCGGTTCTGGCGGTCAGAAAATAACAATCAGCAGCATCTAAACGCTATTCAGAGCCAGAAGTTAATCATTTTCAATAGTTTCGATTGAGCAGCATTACCCTCCTTTTTCCAAGTTTTCCACCGTTCCAACGGATCAATTCGAGAGTCTTTCTTAAGGAGGATTACAGAGGTGTCACAACCATTGACGATAGAGCAAAGGCATGGTTTTTCAGGGCCCTGAGCGGCCCTTGAGTTTCATGCTTAATCCCTCTTCTCCCCAGCGTTCCTCGCAGCAGTTCAGAGTCTTATCCCATGTCAGCAACCCAGAAGGTCGTCAAAGACCCTGTCCGTCTCTATTTGCAATCCATTGGCCGCATTCCCCTGCTCACCCATGAGCAAGAGATCGAGTATGGCCGCATGGTGCAGGAAGCTAACGAACTCCAGGCCCGCAAGGACTCCTTGATCGAGCAGTTGGGGCATGAGCCCAGCCCGGAAGAGTGGGCCAGCGATGCAGGCCTGGCCAGCGACCAGCTCAGCGCGCGGCTAGAGCAAGGGGACTGGGCCAAGCGCAAAATGGTAGAGGCCAATCTGCGCCTCGTGGTCTCGATCGCCAAGAAATATCTCAAGCGCAACATGGACCTATTGGACCTGATCCAAGAGGGCACCATCGGCCTCCAGCGGGGTGTCGAAAAGTTCGATCCCTCGAAGGGATATCGCTTCTCGACCTATGCCTACTGGTGGATTCGCCAGGGCATTACCCGTTCCATCGCAGAAAAAGGGCGCACCATTCGTTTGCCCATTCACATCACCGAAAAACTCAACAAGCTCAAGCGTGCCCAGCGGGAACTGGCCCAAAACCTTGGCCGCACACCCAGTACGGAGGATCTCGCGGCGGAACTGGGCACCACGTCCAAGCAGATCCGGGAGTATCTCACCTTGATGCGCCAGCCCATGTCCTTGGATATGCGGGTGGGCGAGAACAACGACACGGCCCTGAGCGATCTGCTGGAGGATACTGAAAACACGCCGGATGAATTTGTTACTCAGCGCGCGCTCAGTGGCGATCTGGCTCGGATTATTAGTACGCTCACGCCCCAACAGCAGCAGGTGGTGAGGTTGCGCTATGGCTTGGAGACGGGGCAGACCATGACCTTGGCCAAAATTGGCCAAGAGCTGGACCTGAGTCGAGAGCGGGTGCGCCAGATTGAGCGAGAGGCCCTGCGCCATTTGCGCCGCCAGGGTGAGCAGTTCCAGGCCTATCTCGCCAGTTGAGGTTCGGGCTGGTTTTGCTGAATTGGTAAGCCAGGGTTAGGCTCTGAGGAGCTTGGCCCAGAGCTGTTGTTCGGCTTCGGGCTCTGGGCCTCCTTTGAGGCGGTAGAACTCCATTAAGATGGGCAGCAGTTGGTCGCCCGGTAGGGAACAAGTGAGGCCGCGATCGCTGGGGTTGTCGATCATGAATAGATCTTTGAGCATGGCGATCGCCAGTTTCGGCGAAGCGGCTTCGATGTTGGCGCGCATGATGTCGCTGCGGTTGGGGGCGGGCACTTGCTGCCAGATGTGTTGCCAGTCCTGATTCATCATGGTTGTGTTTCTCGTTGGGGCTATTGTCATGCTAGATTTTCGGGCTAAGGCAGATCATCGGTAAGCCTTCCGATGACCCATTACCTATCACCCAATTACCCTAATTTTCAAAATTGGCGCTGCACTCGTTCTACAAGAAGAAACCTGCTACAACAACCCTTGAATCATCTCAGCGTAACGAGCCATAACCACATTGCGGCGAATTTTGAGCGTTTGGGTGAGCAGACCATTTTCGATCGTCATGGGCTCCGGTAACAGCGCAAATGCCGCAATCTCATCCTGGGAGCGGTAGCCGGGGCGATCGCGCACTTCTCGGTTGAGTTCCTGGCGCAGGAGATTTTGGATCATCAGGTTATTTGGTGCGATCGCTGCATTCTGCCCAATCACCATATCCTCTCCAATCACCAATGGAGGGGACTGCGCCAATCCCCAGGCTTGCAGGGCTTCTAGATTCGGCACAATCAGGGCTCCCAGGGCTTTTTGATCTTGCCCAACCAGAACCATTTGATCGATAAACGAACTGCGTAAGCAGGCATCTTCGATCGGCTGTGGCTCAATGTTTTCGCCATTGCTGAGGACGATCGTATCCTTGGCTCTGCCGGTCAGGATAATGCTGCCATCGTCTGCGAGCCAGCCAATATCGCCCGTATCAAACCAGCCTTCGGGATTAATGGCTTTAGCGGTGGCTTCGGGGTTGCGATAATAGCCCTGCATGATCTGGGGGCCCCTGGCCAGGACTAGGCCGCGTTTCCCGGCGGGCAAAGCCTGTTTGGTCTCTAGATCGACAACCTGAAATTCAGTCTGGATTAAGGGTTGACCCGAAGCCCCGCGCAGGTTGTTCCAGTAGCGTCGCGCACTGAGGACGGGGGAGGTTTCCGTCAGCCCGTAACCGACCAAAATTTCGATGCCAATGATCTCAAAAAAGTCTTCTAAATGCTGAGCCAAGGAGCCGCCACCACAGATGAGTTGCTTCACGTTGCCCCCCAGGGCTTGCTGCATTCGCTTATAGAGCAGCAGTTCCCCCAAGTAGTGCAGTGGAGCCAGCAACAGCGTGGTCGCCCAGGCTTGTAGGAGCGCCGATCGCGTCGGGTGTAAATGGCGCAAATCGCGGTGCTTCCAAGTCCGTACTGCCTGAATGTAGCGACTGCTGACCGCCAGAAACGATCGAATGAAGGCTTGCATTCGCGGGGGCGATCGCGAAAAGACTTTTGAATCCCTTCGTAAATAGACTCCCACAGTCGCGGCACGCCTATCACATAGGCGGGCTGATAGGTTTGCAGATCTTTTTTGAGATAACGACGATTGGTATAGACCTGGGTGCAGCCCTGGGAGAGCGTATAGTATTCGCCGACCCGCCCAAAGCTGTGCCAGGTGGGCAAGATGCTGAGGGTGCGATCGCCCACCAGGGGTTGAATAATCGCCGTTAAAGCCACTATTTGATAGATAAAGTTGGCATGGCTCAGCATCACCCCTTTGGGTTGGCCCGTGGTGCCAGAGGTATAAATCAGCGTGGCGAGGCTGTCTGGAGTTGTATGGACAGGCTGGAGCGGTTGCCGGTTGCCCCGTTCCAGCAGTTGGTCAAACGTGAGCAGTTTGACCTGGGAGGGGCGACCGGGCAAGTCGGGCTGTTCGTTCGACAACAGCACCACCCATTCTACGGGCAGGCTCCAGATGCGATCGCCCAACCGATCTAAGGTTTTGGCGTTTTCCACCACCAGCCCACTGCTCTGGCTATGCTCCAGAATGTAGAGCAGTTCATCGGGATCCGCAGTTGCCGATCGCACTGCATCCGCCGCCCCTGCTAGCATGATGCCCTGATCCGCCACCAGCCATTGCCAACTATTGTCGGCAAAGAGCGCCACGATGGGTGGATTTTGAGATGAATTTAGCGATGAATCTTGTGATGCGTCCTGTGATGAATCTTGCAAGCGCAACGATGGGGACAACAGCGTTTGCATTCCTGCTGCAAACTGTCGAATTTTTTGATAGACCTGTCGATAGGTCAGCGATACTGCCGGACGACTGTGGGGATCAATCAGCGCCGCCACATCGCCAAACTGCTGTTCCGTAATCTCCCACATCTGGGGGAGCGATCGCAGCTGGCTATAGTCGATTAACCCAGTATGCTCAAACCGTTCTCGGGTTGAAAAATAGCTGGCTGAATCACTCCCAACACGATTCTCAAAACCACGCGCAGATGGAATCGAACGCGGATTAGTTGCCATCCCCTTTCTCCCTGATTTCTTTTGATTTTGCCACGGCCAGCCAACCCTCTACCAACGTCATCAGCAGCGGCGTGATCGGGCTAATCAAATAGCGAAACAGCCAATCCGCCAGTCGCGTTTTTCGGGGGGCGTTGAGGGTAAAGTGAGGCCACCAAAAGTGGCTGCGATC
>JAAUQQ010000309.1 GCA_012032745.1 Synechococcales cyanobacterium RM1_1_8 | reverse complement strand
TCTTGACTAGACCGAACAGCTCACCCCAAGGTCGCGCTACTGTCGTTAAATCCGAGCCCCAGCGTCAGGCGATCGCCCCATGGCCTACATCACCATTCAGAACACCGACCACTACTGCCAATGGATCACCAGCGCAGGCGAAAGCCGCACCGGCAAGCCAGTGATGCTCTTCATCCATGGCTGGGGCGGTTCCGCCCGCTATTGGCAGGCCACCGCCACCGCCCTCAGCGATCAATTTGATTGCTTGCTGTATGATTTGCGGGGATTTGGGCGATCGCGCCGCCAGGGCAGCCAGGCCAACGGCCCCCTCGGCAATGCCACGGATCCCGCCGCCCTCGCCCCCTTCGCCATCCAACGCTACGCCGACGACATCATTGCCCTGCTCGATCACTTCGCCATCCCGCGCTGCTGGCTCCAAGCCCACTCCATGGGCACCTCCATTGCCGCCCTGGTCCTGGCCCAGCACCCCGAGCGCATCGAAAAAGCCATCCTCGCCTGCGGCGGCATTTTTGTTTATCGCAAGCTGGTATTTGAGCTGTTCTACTTCTTTGGCCGCTATGTGGTCCAGTTTCGGCCCCGCTGGTTCACTCAGATCCCCTTTGCCGACTGGGTGTTTATGCAACGCTTTTTGCACCGTCCCCTGCCCAAGGCCCTGCGGATGGAGTTTTTGGATGATTTTTTGGACGCCGATGGCGCAGCGGCCCTGGGAACCTTGAAGTCGGCGGTGAGCCAGCAGGCCGCAGAGGAAATGCCGGACTATTTCAGCCAGTTCACCATGCCGACGCTGCTGATTTCGGGCCAATATGATCAAATTATTCCAGCCCGCCTGGGCACCAGCGCCGCCGCCTTGAACCGCGCCCAGATCAACCACCAGATCATGGCCGGCACGGGCCACTTTCCGATGCTGGAAGACCCGGCGGGCTATTTGGCGCGGGTGCGGGCGTTCATCCAGGCCGTCGATGGCAGCAATGCGGCGGCCCTGGACGGCCATTCCCCCTCGCCCGGTGGGGATGCTTCACCCAAGACGGCCCTGTCGAACCATTAGACTGAAGCCAAAAGTTAAATCCAAACCACCAGACACCATGGCCAAGGGCGATCATCTGTATGTCTCACGGGGCACCTACTTCCACCACGGCATTGACTGCGGCGATGGCACGGTGGTGCATTATCGAGAAGGGGAGGCGATTACCCGCAGCTCGCTGCCGTTTTTTGCCCTGGGATCGCCGGTGCTGATCAAGTCCTATGACCAAGCCGATGCCGCCGATCAGGTCGTGACCCGAGCCTGTAGCCGTATTGGGGAGCGGGATTACCATGTGGTGTTTAACAACTGTGAGCATTTTGCCACCTGGTGCAAGACGGGCGACCACCGCAGCGATCAGGTGACAACCGTGGCAGCGGCGGTGGGTTTGGGGGGGCTACTGTTGGGAGGGCCTGTGGCGGTGCCCGCGATCGCCGCCGCCAGTCTCTACGGCATTGCCAAACACCTGGAGCAGGCCCAGGCCCAGGCGGCCCAGGATCCCACCCAGGCCCAGCGCGCCTGGGACAGCGCCCTGGCCAGCCTGGAGCAGCTCAGTCAAGACCAGCAGGCCGAGCTGGCGGCGGGGCGACGGGAGTGCGATCGCTGGCAGCGCACGGCCCAGCTCGCCCTACAACAGGGCCGGGAAGACCTGGCCCGCGCCGCCCTGGAGAAAAAATATCCTCTCAGCCAGAAGTTGAAACAACTGCAAGCCCAGTGGGAGGAAACCCTGGCACTCCAGCGCCAACTCCAGCGCCAAGGCGAGCCCCAGCTACAACCCCAAGACCAGGCCAGTCCATCGGATCTGCCGGATCTACTCAATTCAGCCCGCTAAACCAAACTCGCGACATCGAAGGGATGGGGCGGCTGAGCCACTATCTCCGACTGCGATAGGGCCGGGGCTGTTCGGGCATCTCCCTCCAGCCAGTAGGTCAGCATCAAGCCCCGACCTTTGATATTGATCCGGCCCCGCTTGTGCAGTTCAAAGCCCTGGCCTCGAAGAATTTTGAAGGTTGATTGGCTGACCTGGATGCGACCGGGCTGGGAAGAGGACTCCATGCGGGAGGCAATGTTGACCGCATCGCCCCAAACATCGTAAATAAATTTTTTGGAGCCAATCACGCCGCCCACGACGCTGCCCGAGTTTATCCCGATGCGCAGGCTCAGGGGAGCATCCAGATCTGAGGAAAACCCAGCGATGGCCTGCTGCATGTCGAGGGCCATTCTGGCGATCGCCGCCCCGTGGTCCAAGCGCGGCTGGGCAACCCAGCGGCCACCATGTAGGCATCGCCAATGGTTTTGATTTTCTCCAAACCGTGGCGCTCTGCCAGGGCATCGAATTCGCAAAATAGACGGTTGAGCAGCTCCACCAGCCCCGTGGCAGAATAGCGGGCTGCCAGGGGCGTGAAGCCAACGAGATCGGCGAATAGAATTGTCACCTGATCAAAGCTTTGGGCGATGGGCTCTTGGCTGTGCTTGAGCTGCTCGGCGATGGAAGCGGGCAAAATATTCAGCAAGAGCTTTTCCGACTTGACCTGTTCGGCAACCAGCTCGGCGGTGCGCTGCTCGACCCGCATTTCGAGCTGGGCATTGGCTGTTTCAAGTTGGGCATTGGCTGTTTCAAGCTGGAAATTGACATCCTCCAGGGCTGAGAACGAAGCCTGGAGCTGGTAGCCCATATGTTCAAAGGCTTCGGAGAGCAGGCTAACTTCCCGGATGCGGCTCTTGGGCAGGCGGTGGTGAAATTGGCCAGCGGCAATGGCGATCGCCCCTAGGTTGGCACGCTGAAACGGCACACTCAGCGCCCTGGCCAGCAACAGGCCCGCCAACACCGACAGCACCAGGGCCAGAATGCAGAGCTGGAGCGTCGTGCGGGTATTGGCATTAATCTGGGCCATGAAGTCGGACTTGGGCATGACCACGACGATGCGCCAATCGAGGCCGAGGCGATCGCCATAGCTCACCGATTGGACAAAATATTGCTCGCCCCCAAGCTGGAAGCTAGAGGCTGGATCGGGTTCTTGGTCTAACGCCGGACCTAACGCCGGATCTAACGCCGGATCTAACGCTAGATCTAGCGCCTGCCCTGGAGCCTGGTCAGTTGACGGCAAGCTAGGGGATGGCCCCAGGGCTAGGTGCTGGGCCGTCGCCTGAATCATTGGGTTGGCACTGTCCACCGCCCGCAGCCGCACCGAATCACCTGCCTCGGTGCGGCTGACCTGGCGATCATCCGAGCTGGCAATCAGCCGACCCTCCCGATCCACAATAAACACCTGGGCATTGGGGCTGACAGCAAGCTGAGCTAAAAAATCATGGATTTGGGTCAGGCGCAAATCGACCCCCGCCACCCCTGCCAGGGCAGCCGATGCATCCCAGATCGGCGCTGCTGCGGTGATGCCCAACTCTCCATCGGTGAAGCTATAGACCTCGCTCCAAGCGGGCTGGCGGCGCTGCTGAACTTTTTGATACCAAGGGCGCTGGCGGGGATCATATTGGTCTTCTTCGATCAAGTCTCCCCGCTCTCCATCGGGCCCAACGTCATACAGCAACCGCTGGGGCACAGACTCCACCAGCTTTTCCACCGGCTCTCCCTTGGAAGCCCCACAGAGGCAGAGGAACTGTCCCTGCTGATTGGCCAAGTAAATGCCATCCAGGCTGGGATAAATCGCCAGTTGCCTGGCGAAGTAGGTTCGAGCGGTGGCGAGCTGATCTATCGATAGCTGGCCTAGCTGGATCGCCGCTGCATTGCTCTGCACCACCGCAACTGGGGGCTCCAAGTAGGCTTCCAAATGTTCCTCCACCCGCGCTGTGGCAGCCTCCCGCAGTTGGGTCGCCAGGGTCGTGACGGCAGCATTGCCATTGCGAAAGGAGAGCCAGCCTACCAGAGAAACCGTGCCCACGAGCTGAATAAAAAAGGGCAGAATCAAAACCCAGTGCAGCGGGAGGGTGATGCGCTGGCGAGGGTGAGGGAGTGCAGACAGGTTCACAGGATTGGGGCTCATGGGGATGCCAGGGTAGCCTTAGACGGTGGCCTTCGACGGTAGCCTGGAGAAGTGGCCCAGGGCCGTGAAAGAACGGGACGCGATCGCGAAAAAGCTATAACTTTCCTAAGCATTAATACTAGTATCAATGTCACCCTAGCAGTAAGATTTCAGACCCAGGGGGTCTGCGCAATAAAAAATTGCTGAAGTAATAAAAACGTCATCGCTTGTGGAAATTTTGATGAAGTTCCCAGGCAAATTTTCCGGAGGACCATCTCTGGCCTCACCCCCTGCCATCAACCCACCCCCTCAATCCCCACCCCCATCCGCTCTCCGCACCACCAGCACAGACTTTACCGATCGCTCCACGGGCACTCCATCCCCATCCAAGCGGCCATAGTAGGTCCGCTGGTTATAAAACAGCGACGCTGAGCTACCGCCATCCAGGTTGAGAGCCTGGACTGTACCTCGGGCTTGGAGAAAATCAGCCAGCTCCGCCAAGGTCAGGCCGCTGCTGCTGCTGGATTGGGCCACCATTACCAGGAGCAGATCGCCGCTGGCGGTGATGGCGATCGCGCTGCGGGCATTGGGCGAATCCATGCCAATGGGATTGCGCCGGACTGTGCCATCCACCACATCCCAGAAGGCTTCTTGCTGGTGGGTCATGGCGGGCAGGAGTTGGGGACCGGCCCCGAGGGCATCGAGGCGATCGCAGCCCGAGGGCACCGGGGCATTGTGGAAGGTGATGTCATAGCGGCGATCGCCACCATCGCAAACATAGCGCCGAAACTCGCTGCGGTTGAGGATTTGATCCATATAGCTGGCCACAGTGGCATTGCCCATCAGGTCGAGGTTTTCCCTGGGATCCAACAGCACCTCGCCATTGCTGATCACATGGGAGGTGGTTTGGCCATTCTTTGGATCAAAAAAGCCGCCATTGATCACCGCCACCACCCGCTCATCGGCGGCAAAACTGGGCAGCTTGGCGAGGCGATCGGACACCACCGGCTCCACCGTCAGCCCGGAGCCAGCGGGCACCCGCAGCACATAGACCTCAGCCCCAGCCAGGCGGTGGATCTCGAAGCCCAGGCCATCGCCATCCCGTTCGCCCCCCTGCTGGGCCATGACTTCCTGCTCCCCCATGAAGGTAAAGGTAATCTCGCCAGCGGAGACCACACAGCCCGTCAGCCCCGCGCTGAGCATGAGCCCGGTGGCGAGGCCCGCCCAGGGTGCCAGCCTCGCCCTGGGGAACCGCAAAAACTCCGATCGAAAGCGATGAAAGTCCATGGGATACAAAGAAAATGTCGGCGGAGGGTCCGCAATACAGCGCTTGGCCCACCATGCTGGCAAAAGCGAGCTGATATGATGGGGCAGTTGCCCTGGGCAAAGAATAACAGGCCCCAGATTGCGAACCCTCCAGACACCGCCCCCGTGAGCGACCAGCTTCCCCTCTTCAGCGTTGCCGAGCAGTGGCAAACCCAAGGCTACCGCGTCGATCGCCTCACGCCCCAGATGAGTGCCGAAGCGCTGCTGCAATGGAAAATCCGCATTATTGATTTCCAAGAACGCATCGAGTTTTGCCCCGCCCCCCAGCAGGTGGACCTGTTTGGCGATGCTATTCCTTCGGGCGAGCCGGATCCCGAAGCGATTCATCCCTTCAAGCTGGAACAGCGCAATATTAATTTTTGGCAGAGTCCGAGCCAGGATGAGGGCGTCGCCGCGATTTATTTTGTGATCGACTATGAGGCGATGCTGCTGCTGTATGTGGGCGAGACGGTCAAGTCGAACCAGCGCTGGAAGGGCGTCCATGATTGCAAACGCTACCTGGCCAACTATCGCCAGAGCCACTATGAACACCAACTGCCCACCCGCCTGGGCATTGGTTTTTGGCCCCATGCGCCGCGAGCCCAGCGATCGCGCCAAACCCTAGAAGCAGCGCTGATCAAAAAATGGCGAGCCCCGTTTAACAAGGAAAACTGGGCCTTTTGGGGCACGCCCTTTGTGGATGGCAAAGTCGAAAGGCCCAGCGGCTAGTAGCCTGGGGCGTAAGTTTTTTCTCCCCCTCACCCCAACCCCCTCTCCCACAAAGGGGAGAGGGGCTCCGATCCGGCTCCCCTTCTCCTGGCTGTT
>JAAUQQ010000308.1 GCA_012032745.1 Synechococcales cyanobacterium RM1_1_8 | reverse complement strand
CCACCCCACCTCACAACACTGCCCGTTGAAAGTACGCCGTCCCCAGCCTTCACCATCAAACACTGAAGCAACCCAGCACCCTTGGGAGGGGTGATCCGTCAGGGGACGCCGTCGTCCCCTACGGCCGGGGTGTGGGGAGAGTTCCCCACGGATTTGCCGCTTGCCTCTTCCCGCAAAGCCAAACGCCCAAACAAAAGCCCCCAGCCTCAAAACGAGACCAGGGGCTTTTGTTATACAAGCTGATCCATCAGCAACTAAACAATTGGCCCCATGCCAACCGCACCCGCATAAATCGCCGCCTCACCCAACTCATCCTCAATCCGCAGCAACTGGTTGTACTTCGCCACCCGCTCACTCCGGCACAAAGACCCTGTCTTAATTTGACCCGCTCGCGTTGCCACCGCCAAATCAGCAATGGTCGTATCCTCTGTCTCACCAGAACGGTGGCTAATCACCGAATTGTACTGATTGCGCATCCCCAGATCGATCGTCTCCAGGGTCTCGCTCAACGTCCCAATCTGGTTCAGCTTAATCAACACCGCATTGGCAGCCTTCTGGTCAATACCTTGGCGTAACCGCTGGGCATTGGTCACAAACAGGTCATCGCCCACGAGCTGAATCCGGCTACCCATCTTCTGGGTCATGGCCGTCCAGCTTGCCCAATCATCCTCATCTAACCCATCCTCAATGGAAATGATCGGATAGTCCGTGGAGAGCTTATCCAAGTAATCAATCAGCTCCGCCGCCGAATGGGCGCTGCCTTCGTAGGTGTATTGGCCGTCCTTGCAGAACTCAGCCGCAGCAACGTCCAAGCCCAAAGCAATCTGCTCACCTGGCTTATAGCCCGCCAGCTCGATCGCCGAAATAATCAACTCCAGCGCCGCCCGATTCGACTCCAAATCCGGCGCATAGCCCCCTTCATCGCCCACACCCGTGGAAAGGCCCTTGTCCTTCAACACCTTGCTCAAGGTCGCAAACACCTCAGCGCCCCAGCGCAGGGACTCGCTAAAGCTGCTCGCACCCACGGGCAAAATCATGAACTCCTGGAAGTCCACATTGTTGCTGGCATGGGAGCCGCCATTGATGATGTTCATCATCGGCACCGGCAGTAGGTTCGCCAAAGGACCGCCCAGGTAACGATAGAGCGGCATCTCCACGCTGAGGGCTGCGGCTTTAGCGCTGGCGAGGGAGACGGCTAGGATGGCGTTGGCCCCCAGCTTGGACTTATTGGGCGTTCCATCGAGGTCGCGCATGATTGCATCGATCGCCGTCTGTTCCAGGGCACTCATCCCCCGCAGCTCCGGCTCAATCACATCGCGAATGTTCTGCACAGCGGTGAGGACGCCCTTGCCGCCGTAGCGGCTGGCATCGTCATCGCGCAGCTCGTGGGCTTCGAAGGATCCCGTGGAAGCGCCGCTGGGCACCTGGGCACGACCTGCGGCTCCGTTGTCCAAGTAGACGACGGCTTCGACGGTGGGGCGGCCTCGGGAGTCGAGGATTTCGCGGGCTTCAATGGATTCGATGTACATGCCGGGCTACTCTTGCGCTTGGAAAGATCTTTCTCCCCTGGGTCAACTCCGTCACCGAGGGCGTTGGGGCGCTCGGGCATTGGGGTCTCACCATGGGCTGAGCGGGAAATCGAAAAAGATGGCGCGAGGCAAGGGTGGTGCTCGCATGGGTGACCATCCTGGGAGATTCCGCCCGTCAAATCATACGTCTTTGGCTGGCGCGGGGGAGAGGCCCAGGGCGACTCTTTGCCCTGGAGGAAGGTGACGATTTGTGGCAAATTCTCATTTTGGAGAGGGTTCATTTAGAAAGCTGCTGTCTCACCCGTGGAATTGTAAGTTTGACTGGTCATGATCTGGCTGGGATGGATGAAGCAGCCGCGATCGCCAATCCTTCCTAGAATTGAGATCAACAACCGCCCCACAGACCCCCAGAGACTTCCACCATGCGACTACTCCACACCATGCTGCGAGTCGGCAATCTCGACCAATCCCTCGACTTCTACTGCAACATCCTGGGCATGACCAAAATTCGCCAAAAGGACTACCCCGGCGGCAAGTTTACCCTCGCCTTCGTCGGCTATGGTGATGAGAAGGACAATGCCGTGATTGAGCTGACCCACAACTGGGAGACCGAGTCCTACGACATCGGCAATGGCTATGGCCACATTGCCCTGGGCGTGGATGACATCTACGGCACCTGCGAGAAAATCCGCCGCCAGGGCGGCAAGGTCACCCGCGAGCCCGGCCCGATGAAGCATGGCACGACGGTAATTGCCTTTGTGGAAGATCCCGATGGCTACAAAATTGAACTGATTCAGGGCCGGGATTGATTGGCCCTAGGGACTGGTTCCTAGAATTGGCCCCCGCATACATTCCTTTCTGACCCTTTTTGACAACCGAACCTCCGACAACATGCAGCCCACTGACCCCAACCGCTTTTCTGATTTGGCTTGGAACGCGATCGTGGCTTCCCAGGAAGTAGCCCGCAGCTTCCGGCAGCAGCAGCTAGAGGTGGAGCATGTCCTGATTGCGCTGCTAGAACAGGAGCCGGAACCGGGTATGGGGGAGGATAACTGGACGGAAATTTACTTCCAGCAGGCCAATGTGGATGTCCAGTCCCTCTACAACCAGCTAGAGGACTATGCCCAGCGCCAGCCCCGCAGTTCGCTGGGGGGCGCACAGCTCTATCTGGGACGGGATCTCGATCGCCTGCTGGACCAGGCGGAGAAGGCGCGGAAGATCTGGAAGGATGAGCTGATTGCCATTGAACATCTGCTGATGGGCTTTGTGGAGGACGATCGCCTTGGTCGTCGGGTCAGCAAGCTCTATGCCCTGGAGGCCCGCAGCATGGAGACGGCGATTATGGAGGTGCGCCGCCTGGAAGAGGCGCGCCTGGCGGCTCCACCCAGTCCGGTGCCCAGTCAATTGTCTGGCTCCAGCTCGGGCCAAACTTCGGGCTCAAGCTCGGCACCCGCCGCCGGGCCGCTGGCCGCCCAGGGCAATGCGGCGGGCCAGCTCGGCGGCCCAGACCAGACCAGTGCCGAGCCCAGCCTCGATGGGGGGGCAGGCGATCCCAGGCAGCGGGTTGGCCCCGATGGCCAGCCCCAGGAGCCGGGCAAGAGCTTTTCGCGCCAGTCGCCCCTGGAAAAATATGGCCGCGATCTGACCCAACTGGCGGAGGAGGGCAAGATCGATCCGGTGATTGGGCGGGATGAGGAAATTCGCCGGGTGATCCAGGTGCTGTCGCGGCGGCAGAAGAATAATCCTGTGCTGATCGGGGAGCCGGGGGTGGGCAAGACGGCGATCGCCGAAGCCCTGGCCCAGCGCATTACTGATGGCGATGTGCCCGATTCCCTCAAGGGGCGTCAATTGATCTCCCTCGACATGGGTCTGCTGATTGCCGGGGCCAAGTATCGCGGCGAATTTGAGGATCGGCTGCGATCGGTGCTGCGCCAGGTGATGGAATCGGAGGGCCAAATTGTTCTGTTCATCGATGAGCTGCACACGGTGGTGGGGGGCGGTTCGGGCCAGGGCGGCGCAATGGATGCGGGCAATCTGCTCAAGCCGCTGCTGGGGCGCGGCGAGCTGCGCTGCATTGGCGCGACGACGACCGATGAATATCGTAAGAATATTGAGAAGGATCCGGCCCTGGAGCGGCGCTTCCAGCAGGTGATGGTCAGCCAGCCCTCGGTGGAGGACACGGTGTCGATTTTGCGGGGCCTGAAGGAGCGCTACGAAATGCACCATGGGGTGCAGATCACCGATTCGGCCCTGCTGGCAGCAGCGCGGCTGTCGGATCGGTACATTAGCGATCGCTTTCTCCCCGACAAGGCCATCGACCTGGTGGATGAAGCCGCTGCCCAACTGCGCATGGAGGTCACCTCCAAGCCCCAGGAACTCGAAAACGTCGAGCGCCGCCTCGACCAGCTCAAAATGGAAAAAATGTCCCTGGAAGGGGATGAGGATCGCGCCAGCCTGGGGGCGATTTACCTGGCCGCCGATGGGGAGCGGGGGGAACGCCTGGCTGCGGACATTGCCGAACTCGAAGCCCGCCGTGGGCCCTTGGCGGCCCAGTGGAAGCTCGAAAAGCAGCTCCTGGAGGATCTCAAGGGCATCAAGCAGCAGGAAGAGGATCTGCGCCGCCAGATTTCCCAGGCCCAGCGCGATGAAGACCTGGAAACGGCCTCGAAGCTGCAATACAACGAGCTGGCGGTGATGCAGCGCGATCGCGAAGCCCTAGAACAGCAGCTCCTGGACCTCCAGGCCAGCGGCACCATGCTGCTGCGCGAACAGGTCACCGAGGGGGACATCGCCGAAATCGTCGCCCGCTGGACCGGCATCCCCGTCAATCGCCTGATGGCCTCCGAGCGCCAGAAACTGCTGCAACTGGAGTCCTATCTCCATCGGCGGGTGATTGGCCAAAACGAAGCCGCCGAAGCCGTGGCCAGCGCCATCCGCATGGCCCGCGCAGGCATGAATGATCCCGGTAGGCCCCTGGGTTCGTTTTTGTTCATGGGGCCGACGGGGGTGGGCAAGACGGAGCTGGCGCGGGCCTTAGCCGAGGCGCTGTTTGATACCGATGAGGCGATCGTCCGCCTTGATATGTCCGAATACATGGACAAAAGCTCGGTCATGCGGGTGCTGGGTGCGCCGCCCGGCTATGTGGGCTACGAAGAGGGCGGCCAACTGACGGAGATGATTCGCCGCAAGCCCTATTCCGTGCTGTTGCTGGATGAAATCGAAAAGGCCCACCCCGATGTGTTCAATATTTTGCTCCAAGTCTTGGACGATGGCCGCATCACCGATTCCCAGGGGCGCACCACGGACTTCCGCAACACGATCATTGTCATGACCAGCAACATCGGCAGCAAGCTGATTCTCGAAGCGGGGGGCAATGCTGATAAAGATGAAGCCACCCACAACAGCGTCATCGCTTCCCTGCGCAAGCATTTCCGCCCGGAATTCCTCAACCGCATCGATGAGACGATCCTCTTCCACCCGCTCTCCAAGGTCGAACTGGCCCAGATTGTCGGCATCCAGCTCCATCGCTTGGAGCGGCTGCTGGGGGATCAAAACATGGCGATCGCCCTCACCCCCGCCGCCCAGGCCTACATCGCCGAAGCGGGCTACGACCCTGTCTACGGTGCGCGCCCGCTCAAGCGTGCCATCCGCCGCCTGCTGGAAAATCCCATCGCCACCAAGCTGCTGGAAAATGCCTTTGTGGAGGGCGATACGATTCTGGTGGATGTCTGTGGGGAGGGCCTGAGTTTTCAGCGGCAAAATGAGCCGCCGGATGATCTGCCAGACGGCCAGCCCGCAGATCTCCCAGGGGACCAGGCCGGGGCCGCGATCGCCCCCGCCGCTCAGGATCAAGTGGCCTAGGCTCGGTTGGATACCGAGGGGGCGATCGCTGCTTTTGAGCCAATTTCGGACGATCACAAGCCAACTCCCCCGGAATGTAGCCAAGGAATTGTTAAAGATTGCTGCGAAAAGCCCGTGCGATCGGGTATTGTTGATCTCTGTGCGAATCGAGACCCCAGCCGGGGTCCAAGTTGCTCAGCCCAAGCACTTTCATCGCAATCTCCGCACTGACGTAATTGAGGTAGATCGTGGCCAAGAAAGAGGCAGCCAAAGATAAAGCCAAAGCCAAGGACAAGAACGGGCTCAGCCAGTCAGGTGCAGAGCCCCAAAAGATCGCTGCACCAGCCACCGAAGGCGAAAGCTTTAGCCCTGTGGCCTTTGCCATCAGCGCCAAGGAAGAATTGGCCAAGGTGGCCTGGCCCAGTCGGCAGCAGCTCATCAGCGAGTCCGCCGCCGTGCTGTTGATGGTCAGTCTTTCCGCTGGCGTTATTTACTTCGTAGACAAACTTTTGAGCTGGGCTTCCACCCAGGTCTTTGGCTAGCGCCCGGCCTTCTGGGGCCAGCAGGCCCAGGTCAACAAAAATCAAAGGCTGGGGCAGCCGGGTATGAATTGGCAGGTATGGGGATACAAACCGTGAGCGAATACGATGAGCCGCTAAATGAGTCGCTGGAAGACGAAGACGGCAATGAGGATGGAAATGAGGGCAACAAGGGCGCTGAATTAACCGATGCGGAAATTCAGAAAAAGCCCGCTGGTATGCCGTGCAGGTC
>JAAUQQ010000307.1 GCA_012032745.1 Synechococcales cyanobacterium RM1_1_8 | reverse complement strand
CCATTGCCGAAGACGGTGTTGTTGCCATCTCCTGCTTGGACCCGATCATTGCCGCTGCCGCCAAAGATTTGGTCATTGCCAGCACCGGCGTAGAAGCGATCGTTGCCGCCATTGCCAAACAGGGTATTGTTGCCCTCGCCGCCAAAAATATCGTCCTGGGCGCTGGTGCCGAAAAGGCGATCGCTCCCTGCTCCACCCGTCACAAGATTGGCAATGCGAATTCGGGCGACCTCATAGCCCGGCGCGGCGTAGTCAGCATTGGCAAAGCGAGGGTCATCGAGAATGCCGCCACTGCCCACTGGATTGAAGCCCGTCGCCAGTTGAACTGTGCCGCCCTGGACAACGCCCGTATCGGGAGCAGCCTGGCCAAAGAATGCCGTATTTGCTGGAATTTCATCGTTGACCTCGGTGCCTGAATCCAACGCCTGAGAACCGGTTACGATAAATTCTGCACCAACAAATCGACCATTTTGATCGAAAACTTCCACAGCCAAGGGATTGCCATTGGCGATGAAGGTGTCATTGCTGGGCAGAATCATCGAAGCATAGTTAAAGTAGCGCCCCTGGCTCGCATCGACGGCAAATGTTCCCCGGACAATATCACCGGGGGCTATGGGCGCAGCGCCACGGTGCCATCGACATTGCCAAAGCCACTAGCTCCAAACTCTGCACTGATTACCGCGTTATTCCCATCCTCAGCCAGGCGTTCTAGGCCGGGGCTGGCAGCGGCATTGCGGTCATAGGTATCAAAACCGCCATTGTGGAAGCCTACCCAAACCGGGGTGAGGCTGGTGCCTGCTTGGGGAGCAAGATTTCAATTGAAACGGAAAGCATTTGATTGTTCATAGTCCCAAGTTCCTGCGTTGCTATGTAACGGATGCCGATGATTTCTAGATGCATCCAGCAGTAATACCCAGGCCAGCAGGAAATGGATTAATCTAATTTTTGGAATATATTTTTTACTAGAAGCATGATTATCGCAAGTCAAATATTTAATCTGCCACCTATCACTTATTACTTGCCTCACAGGCACCTAAATCACCGTGCCATTAATCACCATCTCGCTCGTTTCCGCAGGAATAGTGCCCTCATCTTCCAGGGTAATGCTAACCATAGGCGTGCCCGCCCAGTTCTCCACCGGAATTTCCAGCAGAACCTGGCCCCGTGGATCGGGTTTGAACTCAGCACAGTAGACCTTTTGGCCATTGGCCATGGCCCAGAGCTGATAGGCTTTACCTAGGGGGGGCGGCGGCAGGCCCTTGAGGGTGAGGATGGCCCAGCTTTTTTGGGGCGCAATCACGATACTGCCGCTGGAGGCTTGGGTGAAGCCGCTGGCCCGCGCAGGGCCAGGAGTCGATTCTCGGGCAGGCGCAGCAGGGTGATGATTTCTTGGTATTTGGCAAGGCTGGCGCTGGCATTGGCGAGTTGGGTTTCGATCGCCGCTAGGTGATCAATTCGTTGCTGGGCGAACTGAAGGTCTTGCCGGGCAAGCTGAAGGGCGCTGCGAAGCTGGAGGTTTTGCCAGCCAAGGAGGGCAGCGGCGGCGATCGCCGCGATCGCCACCGCTCTGGGGAGCGATCGCCAAACAGGACGGGGCGCGATCGCGCGGCTCCCCTGCCGTGCAGCTGGACCACCGGGCTGAATCGCTGGAGTCGTCACCGGAGTCGTCACCGGAGCCGTCACTGGAGCGGCGGCGGCCTGGGGCCGCTGAGTTGTATTACCAGCAGCCCGCAAAAGCTGGGCTTGGAGGGCTGCGGGAGGCGCGACACCGTCCGCCAAGGACAGCGGCAACAGATTCAGCGTCGCTTGCAGTTCGGCCACCTCCGCTTGGGCCTCGGGCTGGGCTGCCAAATATTGCTGAACCCGAGTCCTTTCCGCAGAGGAAAGATCGCCCAGCACGTATCCCGCAAGCAGCTCTGGCCAGGGTTCAGGGGGCAGGTTGGGGCGATCGTGGGCGGTCATGGCGAGTCCACCAAATCCTTAAGAAGCTGTCGAAGTTTGAGCAGTCCCTGGCGGGAGCGGCTTTTGACGGTGCCCAGGGGGATGTCCAGGCGCTGGGTAATTTCGGACTGGGAGAGGCCATCGTAGTAGGCCATTTCCAAAACCTCCCGCTGGGCCTGGGGGATCTGGGCGAGGGCGAGGCGAACCTGGCTGGCGGTTTCATCCAGCGACAGGGCTTCCAGGGGAAAGCGACCTGGGTGACCACTGGCATGGCCACTGGTATCGCCACCCTCGGCCAGAGAAAGGGCAGACCGCCCCCAGCGTTCGGCCAGCTTGCGCTGGTTTTGGTGCTGGCGAATGCGGTTGAGGGCTTGGGAGCGCGTCATCATCATCAAATACACCAGCAGGGTGCCTCGCGCCGGGTCATAGCCCAGGGTACGCCACAGCCGCAGAAAAACCTCCTGGGTGAGGTCGGCCGCTTCCTCCTCGGCTTTGAGAATCCGCAGGGCCAGGCGGTAGATAGGGGTGCTATAGCGCCCATAGAGCACATCTAGCGCCTTGAGGTCTCCTTGGCGAAGGGCTGCAAAGACCACTGGGTCAGGTTGTTCCGTCAGTGGCATGGCGGTTGGCAGAAAACGACGGGGGTGCTTGCCACCGGAGTGGCTCGCGGGGTCGTTACTGTTAATACCCGCCTCTCCTGAGATTGGATTGATGGAAGGCTGAGTTTTTGCTGAATGGGGGAGAGATTCGGCTCATCAGCCGATTGTTAACCTTAGCTGATCGTTGGCCTCAATCGGCAAATGAAAAGATTTTAGAGCCCTTAGAGCACCACATAAAATCCTGTTGACGGCCAAAATTGTCAGGCTTAAGCTATGTTTATATCTAAATATATGCTTCATACTGGTGATTGATCAATCGTCACCTGATTCCGATCACCCATCATAAAATTTAGCGAGTAGAAGTCATGAAAAAAGTCAATTTTTTGCTAATCCCAGCGCTATTGTTGGTGGTTACTGCTCCGATATTCACTGCCTGCGCAAAGCCTAAAACTGATGACTCTACCGAATCACAAGATCCATTGCTGAATCTCACACAAAAGCGAGAATGCCTAGACTGCGACCTTGCGGCTATAAGTCTGCCTGGCAGCGATCTATCCCAGGTTAAACTGAACCGCAGCAACCTCAGCTCAGCGAATCTGAAAGGTGCAAATCTTGAAGGGGCCATGCTAGACAGCGTCGATCTAACGGGCGCAGATCTCAGCGGAGCGAACCTAACGGGGGTAACCCTGGCAGATGCCAATTTAAGTAATACAAATTTAGCAGGGGCAAGGCTAAACAATGCCTTTTTGTCAGGTGCTATTTTGGAAGGCACCGATTTTAGCAATGCTGATTTAACGGGTGCAAACCTTGTTTCCACAGATTTAACGAAGGCAAAGATGGATGGTGCTACCTTGCCGAAGGAATAGTCTTCTCTGATCTTTTAATATTTTTTGTTCGTAACCTGGCTAGCTGGCCAGAATTTTGCCCTTTATCCCCTTCTCCCATTGGGGGAGAAGGGGAGCCGGAACAGCAAAGCTGTATTAAATCCCCTCTCCCAAAAGCGGGAGAGGGGTTGGGGTGAGAGGATGTTTGAGAATAGCTGTAGCCGATGGTGCCCATGGCCCGTACTTTTGCTTAAAAAAACAGGCACAGTCTAACCTCATTCGGTATGGAATCGCTGGCTTTGGCGAATTCTCAAACATCCTCTGAGGGCAATTTGAATTGTGTCAGTCAGTCAGGGATTGAACTTCGCTTACTTCCAACCTGCCCGGTCCGCAATCTTGATGGCTTGGGCGCTATTGCCCCCATAGATCGAAACGTTAAGCGAAGCTTCCTTAAAGCTTCCGTAGCGCTTGAGGACTGGATCTAGCGCCACCCCCTTGACAACCGGGTATTCATTGTTTCCTTCCGAAAAGAATTTTTGGGCGGCTGGACTACTCAAATGTTCTAAGAATTTAACCGCAGCAGCTTTATTCCTAGAACTGTTAACCACGCCTGCGCCACTAATGTTCACATGGGTTCCCCAGGTCTTTTGATTAGGGAAGAACATGCCTAGCTTTCTCGCGATCGCCTGATCCTTTGGATCCTTGGACTTAACTAAGCGCAGGAGATAATAGCTATTGCAGATCGCAAGATCTCCCTCTCCCGAGGCGACCGCTTTGATCTGATCGGTGTCATTGCCACTGGGAGAGCGGGCAAAGTTTTTCACCAAGGCTGCACACCATTTTTCCGTCGGGCCTGCCCCAAGCTGCTTAATCATGGCAGCGATCAGGGAAACGTTGTAGATATTCGTGGAAGTCCGCACGAGGATTTTGTCTTTCCAGCGGGCATTGGCAAGATCTTCATAGGTCGAGAGCTGGGAGGGATTGACGCGATCGCGGCTATAGACAATCACCCTGGCCCGCTTCGAAAAACCGTACCACTTGCCTTGGGGATGGCGTAGGTTGCCCGGAATGCGCTGATTGAGAACAGAAGAAGACGAGTTGGCCAGCAGCCCCATTTGTTCGGCTCGCCAGAGTCGGCCCGCATCGACGGTTACCAAGATATCTGCAGGCCCCCTGGCTCCCTCGCTTTTGAGGCGTTCGAGTAGCTCGTCATCCTTGCCCTCTAGTAGGTTGACTTTGATACCGGTTTGCTGAGTAAAGCTGCTATACAGCGCATTGTCTGTGTTGTAGTGGCGGGAGGAGTAAACCGTCAGGGTCTTTGCCTGGGCGGCGGCGGGTTGCAGGAGCTGGGTCGCTCCCAGGGCAGCGGTGAAAGCTGCTCCCTGGGTGACGAAATGGCGACGAGAAATTTTCATGGCATCTCCAGATTAAGAATAAAGGTCATTAGACATAATTGATCTGAGGATTAAACAGCAGGCGAACCTGAGCCTTGCTAGGATTGGAAGCCAAGTATCCCCAAGCCCATTCCCAGTCCAGGCCTAATGCCCTCTAAGCCCCTGGGAGACTGGAACCCCAGACTTTTCCTGATCTTCCGCTGAGGCTTCAACGCTCGAAGGGGATTTCCGCTGAAGCCAGGGCTCTAGCTGAAGGGGCTTGGGTTTTGTTGGGAAAACTGCTAATGACAAAATAAATCGATAAGTCCAAGGAGGATTATTCATCAATTCGAGATCTTAGTCAATAGTCTTTCTCAATAAGGAGGGGCGCTCCCCCTGGGACAGCGCCTTGCCCAGGGGCAACTTGGGCAGCCGGAGGGAGGGCATTGAAGATGCTGCCGCTGGGGGCGATCGTCTGCGCCAGGAGCCCTTGGCTACCCCGATTTTGCATCTCCCACATCCCATTCATCATTGCGATCCAGAGCCCGCAAGGGTTCGGCCCTCGTCCAACCCCAGAAGCTTAGATCAAGCCAGGCCAGACCTCCGGCACGGTGCTATTGTTGAAATCAAATTGTTGAGATCAATCGGCTCTGCCTTTTCGGCACCATCGACCCCTAGTCATGAACAAACTTCGCGATGGCCTGAACGTGACGGTTATGATTTTTCTGCTGGGGTTTATCGGCATCAACCTGGTGCGCATTGCCATGATCGGGCTTGAACGCAGCGGCATCCTGTAAGCGCTAGACTAGGGGCTGCTGATCAGTACAACAGAGGTGAGTTAGATGGGTGAAGCAAGGGGTGAAGCGATCACAGCAGCAGTCAGCGATCGCATCTGCAAGCACATGAACGATGACCACGCCGACTCCATCGTCTTCTACGCCGAGGTCTACGGCCAAGCCAAAAATGTCTCCGCCGCCAGGCTGCTGAAAATTGATCCAGAGGGCATGGACATCCTGGCCCAAGTCGAGGGGAGCGAGACCCCGGTGCGGGTCAGCTTCGAAAAACCCCTGGCCAATGCCAAAGAGGCCCATGTCGTCCTTGTGGAAATGCTCAAGCGGAGCCGCCCTTAAAGCACCCGTGAGCTATGCTATGGGTCGCCCTGGAGGGGCAGCGATGTCCAGAAGCTGGATAAGAAGCAGAAAAGCTCGAACGGAGAAGAGGCTGTAAAACGGTATCAGACAACCCTGTGAATCGCTTGGATCTTATTGCATAATAGATACAGGAGTTCAAACAGCCGAACTCCTGAGTGCAAAGGAACCTTAGGAGCCTTAAGCTCGTCCCGGTTCTGGGCGCTTCATTCCTGCAGGGCCAATGGCTAAGCTTGAAAGGATCTCAACTCCTGAAA
>JAAUQQ010000306.1 GCA_012032745.1 Synechococcales cyanobacterium RM1_1_8 | reverse complement strand
GGGGCCGCTGGCGATGCTGCCGGGGCCGCTGGCGATGCTGCGGGGGATGCCGCCGGGGCAGTGGCCGGGGCTGCCGGTGATGTGGTAGCGGATTTGCCTGAGGTCGATGGACTGCGGGGCAAGGGGCTCTCGCCCTTGTGGGGGCTGCTGCCCTTGGCGGCGATCGCAGCGGGCGGCGGTCTGCTCTGGTGGCTGGCAGCGGGCAAGGATGACGGTGAAGATCACTTAGAAGGCGATCGCCCTGGCCCAGAGACCCCGGAGCCTGTGGCGGTGGGAAATGCCCGAGGGACCACCCAGGGGAATCTCCAGGGGAATCTCCAGGCTAATCTCCAAGCTAATCCTGGGGAGCCTTCCCTCGGCGGCGGTCTGCGGGAGGCGGCAACGGACCTGTCTACCCAGGCGGGCAAGCTCGGTGCGGGCGCAGTGGGCTTAGGGGCTGCGGGCCTCGGAGCCGCTGGGGGAGCCATGGCTGCCCTGAAAGATGGAACCCAGTCCACTGTGGATGCTGTGCAAGGCGGCGTCTCGCAAACCGCTGAGGGCCTCAAAGGCGGCGTTTCCGGCCTGGGGCAGAACCTCCAGCGGGGCGCTTCCGGCGCTGTGGAGGGCGTCAAAGGCGGCGTTTCTGGGGCTGTGGAGGGCGTCAAAGGCGGCGTCTCTGGTGCAGTGGAGGGTGTCAAAGGCATGGGAGGTAACTTGGGCGAGACAGCAGCGGGCCTCGCTGGGGGAGCTGCCGCCGCCGCTGGCACCGCCGCTGCTGCTGCTGGGGCCGCTCCCCAAAAAGCTGGGGGCTTCTTCTCGGGTCTGTTCGGCAAAGCCAAGGATGCAGCGGGGGATGTGGTGGAGGCCACGGGGGATGGCCTCCAGGGGGCAACCGATGCGGCGGGCGCTGGCATTAAAGGCGCTGGGGAGATGGCTGCCGGTGCAGTGGGTGGCGTGACCGGCACCGTCGGTGGCTTGGCCCATCGCCTGGCCGATGGCACAACCGGGACAATGGACAACCTGAGCGAGAGCCTAGGCAATGCCAAGGCAGGCTTGGGCGATGGGGCTGAAGCTCTCCAGGATGGAGCCAGCACCGGTCTCGGCGGCCTCAAGAATGCCGCTGGTGAAATGCTGGATCAAGCGGCTAATCAGGCCCAAGAGCAGGCCCAAGCGGCCCAGTCCCAGGCGGCGGATTGGACCGAGGGGGACTGGCTTGAGAATGACTAGCTGGGGCGTCGCGGCTGGGAATTAGGCTGGGTGATGGGACGAACCCGCTAGCGATCGCGGCCCCTGGAGAGTTGATGACTCTCTGGGGGCCTCATTTGCTGTTTTTGTTGTCCTTTGTTTCCAGATGCAGTTCCTCGATTGACGCCGTCAAACGGAGCTGGGATATTAAGCCTGTTGGGCGATCTCGATTAAATTCTCCCCAATTGCTATTGTGTAAGCCTTCATGGGTGGGTCAGCCTCCAAGGCTGGTCTCCAGAGCGGGCGTTTTAGGCTTGGAGGGCGATCGGGGTCTGAAAGACCAAGCTCTCAACACCCAAGACTCAGGTCACCGCTGCTGTCTCACACTACCGCTGTCTCGCACTGCAACGTTGCTGTTCGTTAATTGGCTGGTTGTTAATTGGCTGGTTGTTAATTGGCCGTTTTTTTCAAAAATCTACTTGTTCCCAGGGGTTTCCAAGGATTGATATGGCGATTAAAAGCAAAACATTAGCGGCCCTGGTGCTGGGGGTCAGCTTGGCAGGTTTCTCGGGATTGGAGCTGGCCCAGCCTGGCCTAGCCGACCGGGCCTATGCCCAAGCCCCGGCGCAGGCTCCAGCCCCCACTGCAACCCCTGCGGAAACCCCCACCTTTCCCCTGCCTGCCAGCGTTCCCAGCGGCACCCGCATCAAGATCGGCGGCGATGAAAGCATGGCTGTTGTCAGCCAATCGCTCAAACAGACCTATGAAGGCAAGTTTGCTGGTACCCAAGTCGAACTCAGCACCAGCGACAGCGATGCAGCTCTCCAGGACCTGCTGGCGGGCCAGGTCGATGTGGCAGCCACGGGACGGCTGTTGACGGAGGCCGAAAAGGCCCAGGGCCTCACCCCCGTGGTGCTGGCGCGGGAAAAGATCGCCATCATTGTCGGCCAGGACAATCCCTTTAGCGGCGACATTGGCTTTGCACAATTTGCCCGGCTCTTCCGGGGAGAAATCCAGGACTGGTCCGAGCTGGGTGGCCCCCCCGGCCCAATCCGCTTCCTCGATCGCCCAGCAACCAGCGACACCCGTCAATCCTTCAGCACCTATCCCGTCTTCCAAGACCAACCCTTTGCCACGGGCGAGACAGCTACCGTCCTAGAAACCGACAATACCGCTGCCTTGGTCAGCAGCCTGGGCGCGGATGGCTTGGGCTACGCCATCTATAGCCAGGTCAGAGATCTGCCGGGGATCAAGGTGATCCCGATGCACAAGGTCTTGCCAGACAATCCAGCCTATCCCTACTCCCAGCCCCGCGTCTATGTCTACCGAGGGGAGCCGAGTGAAGCGGTGAAGTCCTTTCTGGGACTGGCCACGGCCCCCGAGGGTCAAGCTGCATTGGCCGCCGCTGCGACAGCAGAAGCCGCTGCTGTCGCAGAAGGCCAAGCTCCGACCGGCGAAGCAGCCCTAGGGAAAATCGCAGCAGTTCCAGCGGGGGCGATCGCTCCCCCTGGAGAAACGCCCACCGCGACCCCACCCGCAGACAATGCTACAGCCAGCCCAGCAGCGGGCGTCCCAGATGCCGCCGCCGGGCAAAGCGCCGCCGGACAAAGCGCCACCGGACAAAACGCCACCGGCCCCCAGGGCCAGGCAGGAGCCGCTCCAGCCACAGGCGAGCAGCCCGCCCAACTGGAGCCTGGCCCGGCAGGGGATCCAGGCTCCGTCGATGGCTCGGGCCGAAGAACAGGCGGCTTTCCATGGCGGAGGCTATTGCCCCTGGCAGCACTGGCGGTGGGAGGTGGCTTGCTCTGGTGGCTGGCGGCGGCAGACGATGAAGATGAGGCGAGCTCAGCGCCGGAGGGCTCTAGTCTCAGTGGCGATGGCAGCCTGGACAGTCCAGCCGGTGCAGCACCGGATTCAGCCCCAGATCTGAGCCCGTCACCTGGTTCGATGCCCCAGGCTGGGGCCAGTTTGGAAAGCGGCAGGCCGGGCTTTGACGGCCCGGATGGGAATCTGCCAGGGGCCAATCTAACAGGGGCGAACCTACCAGGAACGGGTCTAGCGGAGAGCGCAGCGGGCTTAGCCGGTGCGGCGGTTGCGGGCGCGGCGGTTGCGGGCGCATCTATTGTCGGTGCGGGCGCGAAAGACTCCCCGGCGACGAGTGCGGGTTCCACGGCAGGGGTGGACCTGAACGGGCCTGGGGTTAGCGGGCTTGAGCTTGATGGACCTGAAGTGAGCGGGCTTGAAGTGAGCGGGCTTGAAGTGAGCGGGCTTGAAGTGAGCGGGCTTGAAGTGAGCGGGCCTGGGGTTAACGGGCCTGACAACTTGAGTGGCATCCCTGGGGCTGCGGACCCGGTTTCAGACTGGGAGCTAATAGATGCCTCCACAACCGCCACAGCTCCTGAGATCGCCACCACGGATGCTGAGATTATGGACAGTTCGCTTCCAGACGGTGGTTTTAGCGATCGCGCCACCCCAGGCGACAACAGCCCTAGCCCGACCCCAGGCTTGGCGGCGACTGGATTGGGTGCAGCGGCGATCGCCGGGGCAGGCATTGCCACGGCCACGGCTACGGGGGCAGTGGTTTTTGGCGATCGCGTCCTGGTCGATGGCGATGGGGGCGATCGCGACCCAGCCAGCACCCCCCCTGGGGCGGCTGGAACCCCAGCCGAAACCTCGATTGAATCAACCCTCCACGAAAACCGCCTCTTTTACCCCGCCGAGGAATTTTCTCGCCAGGCCCAGATCAAGAGCCAGGATGACTACCATCGGTTGTATGTCCAGGCCAAGGCAGACCCCGAGGGCTTCTGGGCTGATTTGGCCGAAACGGAGCTGCACTGGTTCGAGAAATGGGACAAGACCCTGGAGTGGAATGCCCCCGATGCCAAGTGGTTCAGCGGCGGCAAACTCAATATCACCTACAACTGTTTGGACCGTCATTTGGAGACCGATCGCCGCAACAAGCCCGCGATCGTCTGGGAAGGAGAGCCGGGGGATGCCCGAGTTTTGACCTATGCCCAGTTGCATCGCGAAGTGTGTTTGTTTGCCAACTCGCTCAAAAAGCTGGGCATTCAAAAGGGCGATGTCGTGGGGATCTACATGCCCATGGTGCCGGAGGCGGCCATTGCCATGCTGGCCTGTGCCCGCATCGGCGCGCCCCACAGCGTTGTCTTTGGTGGATTTAGCGCGGAGGCTTTGCGCGATCGCCTCAACGACGGCCAGGCCAAGCTGGTGATCACCGCCGATGGCGGCTGGCGCAAGGACAAGGTCGTTGATCTCAAGCCCCAGGTGGACCTGGCCCTGGCCGAGGGCGCTTGCCCCAGCGTCGAAAAAGTGGTGGTGGTGCAACGAACTCGCCAGCCCATCGCCATGACCCCAGAGCGCGACCACTGGTGGCACGACATTCGCCAGACGGTGCCCCCCACCTGCCCAGCGGAGCCCATGGAGAGCGAGGATGTGCTGTTCATCCTCTACACCAGCGGCAGCACCGGCAAACCGAAAGGGGTTGTGCACACCACAGGGGGGTATAACCTCTACACCCATATGACCACCAAGTGGATCTTTGACCTGCGCGAAGAGGACATCTACTGGTGTACAGCGGATGTAGGCTGGATTACGGGCCACAGCTACATTGTCTATGGTCCGCTCTCCAATGGTGCGACGACGTTGATGTATGAAGGTGCGCCCCGGCCTTCCAACCCCGGCTGTTTCTGGGATATCGTCGAAAAGTATAAGGTTTCGATCTTCTACACGGCACCGACGGCGGTGCGGGCCTTTATCAAAATGGGCGAAGCGCTGCCCCAGGCGCGGGATTTGTCATCCCTGCGGCTGCTGGGCACGGTGGGGGAGCCGATCAATCCCGAAGCTTGGATGTGGTATCACCGGGTCATTGGGGGCGAGCGTTGCCCAATTGTTGATACCTGGTGGCAGACGGAAACCGGTGGCATCATGATCACGGCCCTGCCCGGTGCGATTCCCACCAAGCCGGGGTCTGCGGCGCGGCCCTTCCCCGGCATCATCGCCGATGTGGTGGATCGCGATGGCAAGCCCGTTGCCGACAACCAAGGGGGCTATTTGGTTGTGCGCCATCCCTGGCCGAGTATGATTCGCGGGATTTATGGCGATCGCGATCGCTTCCGCAAAACCTACTTCGAGCAAATTCCAGGCCAAGAAGTTTACTTTGCTGGGGACGGTGCTCGCATCGATGAGGATGGCTATTTCTGGGTGATGGGCCGGGTGGATGATGTGATTAGCGTCTCGGGACACCGCCTGGGCACGATGGAAATTGAATCGGCGCTGGTGTCCCATCCAGCGGTGGCCGAGGCAGCGGTGGTGGGTCGCCCGGATGAGCTGAAGGGGGAGGAGGTCTATGCCTTTGTCACCCTGGAGGGGGATCAGCGGGAGACGGAGGATCTGGTGCAGTCGATCAAGGCCCATGTGGTGCAGGAGATCGGGGCGCTAGCGCGACCGGGGACGATTCAGTTTACGGATGCCTTGCCGAAGACGCGATCGGGCAAGATTATGCGTCGTCTGTTGCGCAAGGTGGCTGCGGGGGAGGAGATTTCTGGGGATACTTCGACCCTGGAGGATCGCTCGGTATTGGATCGGCTGCGGGATGGTGAATAGGGCTGGGCGTGGATGGTCGGGGCCATTGGTCGAACAAGTGACGATTGGCCCCCGTTCGACTGGCTAGGGTCTGTTTGGCAACCCCTGACCCCCTGGGGCTTGCTTACAAGAGCATCAGGGTTTGGCTGGCCTTTAAAGCATGTCCTTAGCCCTGGCGATCGCAGCTCACCTGGCCACGGGCTCCCCAGGGCCGCTGCTGGGGCTGGCTGGCAATGAGCTGGATTTGATTGTCTGGGGTGAGCCGCCAGGTGGAGGCTTCGGCGATCGCCCCCCACTGGCTTCGCTGATTTGACTGGGCTGGCTGGGCCTGGGCTGACTGGGCCTGCTCTGAGCGGGCCTGGGCTGGACTGGGCCTGGGGTGACTGGGCCTGCTCTG
>JAAUQQ010000305.1 GCA_012032745.1 Synechococcales cyanobacterium RM1_1_8 | reverse complement strand
TGGGCAGTAAAGCGAGCAGCCAGAAGAGGCAAATCCGGCAGCCATGGGGCTAGCCCCCGCTGTTAGTTTCTCTAGCCCACCGTAGGTCCGGAAGCCGCCCCTGACGGATCACCCTCGCTAAGGGGCTGGGGTGCTTCACCTTGGTTTGGATAATTCATTACGTGGAAGTCCCTAACTGGCCTGCAAAATCTCCCGCGAATCGAAATCCGCCGCCGCCAAAATAAACAGCGCCGTCGGCAAGCCCAAGGTCATGGCCTGCACCCGGCGGAAGGAGCGCTCCAACCTGGCCAGGCCCTGCTCGCCCTCCGGGCTGGCCAGCCCGAGCAAAATCAAATCCGCATAGCGCGAAGACTGGTGCAAAATCTTGCCTCAAGGGCGATCGCCGCCACAATCACCTCCGGCGTCGCATTTAAGCGGAAGCGCTGCACCAAAGCATTCAAATTGGCCAGGGCAGACTGCTCCGCCTGGGCCGTCGGCACCACCAGCTTGAGATTGATATCCGCATCGCGCCAAACCCGGCTGGCCTGCAAAATATAGGCCACGATCAGCTTGAAGCCCCCATTGCCCTGGAGATCGCTCACCCAGACATCAATGCGGCGGGTTTGGCCAAAGCCCAAATCCGGATTGTCCTGGAGAATCATCACATTGCGGCCCTGGAGATAGAAGCTCTGGAGCATTTGGCAATAGCGCCCCAGGCGTTCCTCATCCTGGGAGCTGCCCAACAGCACTGTGTTGGGCACCACCGGGCCAAGGCCGTAGGTTTGGACAAGCTGCTCAGCCCCCTCGAAGGTGTTCTGGGCCATCATCACCCGCACCAATCCCTCCACGCCCCGCTGTTCCATGTAGTTCCGGATCGTGGACTCCGACTTTTGCTGCTGCTCTAGGCCGCGCGAGCCGCTGGGCAAAATGCTGGCGACGGTGATCAAGCCACTGTTGTGGGTCAGGGCCGTCCCCATTTCAATCAGGGGCCAACGCCGGGTGGGAATGCCCGACAGAATCAGAAAATGGGGTCGCCAGTTACGGGCATCGGTGTGGGGCTCTGGACCGAGCTTGAGCACGCTCTGGCGCAGCAGGGCCAGCCAAAGCCCCCGGCCCACATCGCCCCAGGCGCTTTGAATTTGCTGCTGCTTGAGCCAGACAAACACCCCCGTGACAATGGTGGCCGCCAGGATCGTGGCCAGGGGATTGATCAAAAACATCACCGCCAGGCAGCCCAAGGCCCCCAAAACGGACAACGACCAATGGACCCGAAAGGTGGGGCGAAAGGAGGGACTTTTGAGGAAGTTTTCCAGACCGGCGGCGACGTTCAGCACCAGGTAAGTCGTCAGGAAGAACATCGTCAGGATCGGGGCCAGGAGGTTGAGGTCGCCCAGGATCACCGACAGCAGCACGATTCCCAGGGTGACCAACGTGCCGATGCGGGGTTCATCCTCCCGGCCATGGCCGTTGCCCAGCCAGCGCAGGGAGCGGGGCAGGACGCGATCGCGCGCCAAGGCCTGCAACACCCTCGGAGCCCCCAAGATGCTGCCCAGGGCGCTGGACAGAGTTGCCCCCCAAACCCCCAAGGAAATCGCCGGTCCCCAGAGGGCCATGCGCTCCATCACAAAGGAATCCGCCAGCAGCGTCCGACCATCGGCCCATTGGGCCAAAAAGAAGGGAATTACCATGTAGATCACGTAGCCCGTGGCGATCGCATACAGCGTCCCCGTGGGAATCGAGCGGCTGGGGTTTTTCAGATCGCCCGACATGCCAACGCCGGACATGATCCCCGTAACGGCGGGGAAGAAGACTGCGAATACCCCCCAAAACGGTTCCTGGTTGATGTTGACGCCCTCGGGGATTTCCGTGATCGAGGGCACCGGCCCCCCGGCAAAGAAAGACACCAGGGACAGGGCGATCGCCGCCATAATCACATACTGAATCCGGATGGCAAAGGCAGCGGACTTGAGTGCCACCCCGGCCACAGCGATGGCAGTGATCACGCCCAGGCCGACCTGGTGGGGCTGGAGCAGTGGGAAGGCCTGGACCAGACTCTCGCTAAAGCCAATCACATAAAGCGCGATCGACAGGGTCTGGGCAATGTAGAGCGGAATACCCACAGCCCCGCCCACCTCAAACCCGAGGGAGCGGCTGATCATGTTGTAGGCCCCCCCGCCCCCACGCGGCGATCGGTGGCAATCTCGGCAATGGAGAGGCCCGTCAAAAAGGTGATGGAGGTGGAGAGGGTGACGATCGCCAATGTCCCCACCAGCCCCACCTGACCCACGACCCAACCAAAGCGCAGGTACATGATCACGCCCAGGATCGTCAGGATCGAAGGCGTATAGACTCCCCCAAAGGTGCCGAGTCCACCCGTGCCCGGCTGGGCTGGGGCTTTCGTAGTAGCCGATGCTTCCGAAGAAGCCTTTCCGAATTTTTTCATGGATCAGCTTTTTCGTGGATCAGCTTGGATCGGCTAAGTATGGAAGCGACCGATAACGATTTAATGATTGCCCAACGGCCTATGCAGGGCCTCGTAACGATGGTGGATCTCCCCAACGATTGCAGATCCCCGTCGCGATCGCCCCAGTCTGAGCTTCCTACCCCCAGGAAGCACGGGCCTAGGAACAGGGGTCTAGGAACAGGGGTCTAGGAACAGGAGCAAGTCTAAACCTATCCTAAAAACGCCTCGGCTCCCACTCCCCGCCCAAGCCGCTCCAAGGATCGCAGGTAATCCCACGGGAAATCTTTTTCTGCCCTCCCAGCGGACCAATGGGGTTCCGTGGAACAGCCATGGTTGTAACAGAACTGCCAAGCTAGATTGTGGAACATTAGGCACACCGTGGGCGCATCATTGACGGGCCGAGCAAGAGCTGCAAAGCAGGCCCATGATTTTGCCCCAGGGGCTCTGAGTTTTCGCTGCGGTGAAGTGTTAACTTGACTAACGGCGCGATCTTTTTGAGTAAACCCCTGAGCCAGCCTTAGTCCCATCTGCTAGCTTCCATGGAAACTTCTTCCGTTTCGCCCTTCGAATCTCGGGTTTCCCCCCAGCAGTCTGACAACCTGTCTGAGGCAGAGTCTGTCAAGATGGATAGCTGTGGCCCAGCATTTATCCATCGTCTTGAAGCTCAGATGCAACCCAACGCCCACAGTGGCAAACCTGTGACTGGCAAACCTGTGACTGAGTTCCGCAGCACCTTTACGGACTGCATGGAGATGTATGCCGATGCTGCGACGGTGGCCCAATACCTGGACAGCCATCCATCCTGGTTCCGTCGCTGTGCTGCGCCAATGGAAGCCGAAGCCATTGGCGACACCGGCTATGCCCTGAGCCTGGGCCGCTTTGGCTCCCTGGGCTACCATGTGGAACCGAAGATTGGCCTAGATTTACTGCCCCAGGATGCCGGTATCTATCGCATCCGCACGATCGCCGTGCCCGGCTACCAGCCCGTTGGCTATGACGTGGATTTCCAAGCCTCGCTGGAATTAAATGAACATGCCCCAGGAGATGCCAGCATCGCGGCGGATTGCTTGACTCGGGTGGAATGGGTTCTGGACCTGGGCGTTTCCATTGAGTTTCCTCGATTTATTACTGCCTTGCCCAAGCCCATGGTCAAGGGCACGGGCGATCGCCTCCTGCACCAGATCGTCCGTCAAATCTCCCGCCGCCTCACCCACAAGGTCCAAGCGGATTTCCACAGCACCATGGGCCTGCCGGGTCCAAAGAAGAAGTGACGGCAGGCCTGTTTTAGAGCAGCGTTTTAGGGCCGTGTTTTAGGTCAGGAGCGCTAGCGCCAAATAATGCGGCGATCGCGGCCATAGAAATGCAGCCGACCATAACCCAGGAATTGCCCCACCGCCTGATCCCCCGCCGGAATGGCCGTGACGCCAAACAGATAAATGCCCTCGCTGGGGGTGCGCCGGGGCTCCAGGCCCAGTTTGATCGTTTGGCCCGGCTCAATCGGCGGGTCGAAGCGCACGCTGATGCTGCTATCTGCTAGGTCTAGGTCCACCGCTGCGAGGTTGAAGCGCACCTGGCGATCGCCGCCAAGAAGGCCACGGTGCGGTCGAGGTCAAAGCGGCCTAGGCGATCGCTGCCTTCGGTCTGCTGGATCACGAGCTGGCCGAGGGGCTCGCTGGCCCCTACGGGTAGGTCCACCGTGAAGTAATAGCGACCGCCCCAGGTGCGGGCTTGGTTTTGGGTGGTTTGGGCCGAGACCAGGCGAGGCATGGCGGCGAAGTGAATGCTGCCATCGCCAAAGGTCACCGCCTGGGCTGGGGCAATGCTCCAGGCAGTTGTATCCCAAACAGGCATATCCACAACAGTTGCACCCAAAACAGCCGTGCCTAGACCCAGGGCGATCGCCATAGCCGGGAACTGAGTCAGAGATCGGAGTATAACTTGGCTGGAGGACCGCTGGAGTCGTCGCGGCGATCGCGCTCCCCTCGTTGAACGATCTGGTAAAAGATCCATCGTCAAACCTCCGGTATAGCTACGGTGGGGCATTCTAGGGCATGGTCTCACTCGTCCCAGAATGCCCCACCTGCCCACCTCCCCAATGTAGCGGCTCCGGTCCGAACTGGGGCGGCGGCGATGCAAGATTGCAGCGGAGCCGAATCAGCGGCCAATCACCGCCTTCCAAGCAAACACCGGCAGGGCCAACATCCGCCGCCAGCGCCAGGGCTCCTGGTAGAGGCGATAGACCCACTCCAAATTGTTATCACAGAAAAACTTCGGCGCTCGCGCCTTGGTGCCGGACCAAATATCAAAGCTGCCGCCACAGCCAATCCAAATCGCATTGGGGCAAACCTGGCGGTGCCGTTGGATCCACTGTTCCTGGCGGGGCACCCCCAAGCCAACCAAAATGAGCTGGGGCTGTTCGGCCTGGAGCTTGGCCAACAGCGCCGCCTCCCCTTCGGCATCGATATAGCCATCGCTGACGCCCGTGAACGGGATGCCGGGGGCTCGCCTGCGCCAGGCCGCCGCCGCCGCCTCAGCCACGCCGGGCTTGCCGCCATAAAAATAGACCGGCCAGCCCTGGGAGCCCGCCCGATGCAGCATTTCCTCAGACAGCTCAATGCCGGGACAGCGTTCGACACGCTTGCCCCGCAGTTTGAGATAGAGCACGACGCCCGCGCCATCGGGGATGACGAGATCGGCTTTGTGGATCACATCGGCGAGGATGGGATCCTGTTCGGCCGCGATCGCCATTTCCGCATTCAGCGTCACCACATGGATGCTGTCGCCAGCGGTGAGGCGATCGCCCAGCCAATCGGCATAGCTATCGAGAATTTGGATGGGGAAGCCCAAAACGGTGGTCGTTTCAGGGCGATTGCTCAAAGCAGTCATGGCGAGAGTCGCAAGGGCCAGGGACCATTGTG
Source organism: Synechococcales cyanobacterium RM1_1_8 (assembly GCA_012032745.1). Lineage (GTDB taxonomy): Bacteria > Cyanobacteriota > Cyanobacteriia > PCC-9006 > JAAUQQ01 > JAAUQQ01. The sequence goes on along the minus strand of JAAUQQ010000305.1, from coordinate 905 downwards.
GCGTAAAGTGTGGCGTAAATTGCGACGAAGGGTGTGCTTGCTCCTGATCCCCTCCTCGGGGAGGTACAAAAAGTGTATTCGAGTAGCGAATCTGTAAGGAGGGCTTGCCAGGGACTAGGCTGAAATAACCAGGCCACAACCTAGCGAAAGACCTGAGACTGTCCCTCAACAGTCTGTCAAACCTTCCTGCGCGAGGGCAGGGGCAGGTTTTGCCTAGAGTTTTCGGTCAAGGTAATGGATTTCTTTGCTAAACCTGCCCCTACTAGCGATATTTGATCGGCAGCGGCGCGCCCACGACCTGCTGGAGCAGCGTCACGCTCAAGGGCTTAAGTTCGCTGCTGTGCTGCACTCGACCGCGATAATCGGTGGTGGCAGTACAACCGCTGAGATGGCTGCCGCAGGGAATGCTGACAGGGAATACAACGGCGAAAAAGCCAAAAGCGATCGCCGTATAGCGAGATAGAAACATCGGATTCTCTCCGGTAGGGCACCTGGGACGGTCGTAGCAGTCAGGCTTGAACGGCGGTTGGGTATCGGTGAGATTGACCATCCGGGCCGAATAATCTAACCTGCCAACGGTTTTTCCTGGTCTATCCCAGGGTATAGCGATTCAAAGGTGGATTGCCAAGAGCCTCGAAAAGTTTTTAGAGCTGCGGGTAAAAACTGATCTAAATCTAGCGCAATAGCCCCAGAATCCCCTCCCAAAAACCGATTTTTTTAGCTCGATACCGGGCTGGCTCCCCATGCAACCGTGGCCTTCAAAGATGAACTTAAAGGCCACTAGTACGGCAGGGCGGAGGTTCTCAGGCTAGCTTAAGCCATCATCCCACCCCACTTCCTCCACTCAAATGAAGAAGGAAGCCGGAGTACGGAGCCCCTCTCCCAGCAAGGGGAGGAGGGGTTGG